>CAYNNI010000055.1:0-5538 GCA_964398805.1 Microcaldota archaeon
GTATTACAAGATAACCGCCGCGGTGGCCAAGCACTACGACAACAAGGTCAAGAAATGCAAGGTGTGCGGCTTGATAATGCCCACCAGGAAATCGCAGCGCCAGCACAGGGAAGGCACCGCGAGCAGGGCCGAGGGCGGGGAGGAAGTCTGCCATTCGCCATTCGTCAGGATAGGCAGCAGGCTCGTGTCGTCGCACAGATACCGCGCGGAGAACTCTTATGAGAAGGCGCTGTTCGAGTTTCTGCTGAAGGGCAGGCAGCAGACCACGATAGACTTCTCGCCCCTGCTCCCTCCGAGATACAGGCGCATGGGCGCGGGGAAGCTGCTGGAGGAATACGACAAAAGGAACAGCAACATGTTCAACGGCATAACGACGCGGTTCAGCATGCTGAAGGCGGACATAACCGACGGAAGAAGGATACTGCATAGCAATATCGTCCCGCACATGCTCAGGCACGCCCGCGCGGCCGACCTGCTGATAATACACCACTACCGGGAAGACCTGGTGCAGCGGCTGATGGACTGGGATACGCGGGACATGCTGTTCGCGTATGCGGACTTGAAGGGGTTTATAGGGGAGAAGGAAGAGGCGGTAATGTATAAGGAGATGGAGGCGCAGAGAAGATGACCGCAATCGACATGTTTGAGAGCATCGTGGTCGTGTCGGCGGTGCTCTCGCTCCTGTGCATGGCGGTCTCGTATGTGGCGATAAGCGGGCTGACCTCCCTCCAGACCTCGGTCGCCGGAATCCCCACATATACCCCTTCCTCGCTCATAAGCGGCGGAATAGCCATAGCCCAGTGGCTTCCCGCCGCGTCCGTGATATTCGTCATGGTGCTGATAATCTTCAGCTGGATGCTGAGCGCATACATAAAGGCGAGCGGGCTGGGAGCCGTGATAAGCATCGCGTGGCTCTCGATATACACGGTGATTTCGTTCTTCGTGAGCAATGCGCTGGTGGACGCGGTGCGCAGCGTTCCGCAGTTCATCTCGCTGGGAGCGAGCATAAACTTCGTCCTGCTGTTCTGGGCCAACATGCCTCTTATCCTTCTGTTCAGCACCATCATAGACATCGGGATCGCGTTCCTCGCGCTGAACCAATAGGGCTTGATTATGTGTTGAAGAATGCGATCTTACTTACTTCTGACTTTTCAGAAATTCAACGATGCTACCCTCGATCTTCACCATAGCAAAGTCTTGAGCGGAATGATACTTGCCAATCTTTATGTAGACGACATCATCGTTTTTGAAGCCCTGCCTTCTGGTCTCCTCTTTTAGTCCTCCTTCCAGCACCTTTACGGCTCTTACCATGGCCTTTGAGTACTGTTGCGCCTTTGCCATCGTATCACGTTTAGCATAGAATAGACAGGACTAAATACTTTACTTTACTTTGACCGTCCGTACAAAGCCAACCAATAAGCAATCCTTTTAAGGCTTTCGCCGCCAATATATGCTGATGAACTTCCCTCGTTTGGGAAGGGATGTAGAAAGGGGGTCTTGAATGGCCAACATAAAGAAGGCAATTCAGGATCTGGCCCTGATCGCCGTCGGAATCCTCGTCGTGGACGTGATATTCGAGGCGACAGGCATAGCCCTAGCCAGCCTTAACTCGGCTGTAGCCAACCTGAGCTCATACGTGAGTGTGAGCACCCTGGCTGGAGTGATAACGACTATCACCCCGATAGTGAACATAGTGTTCATAATCGGAGCAATAGTAGTTATCCTGGAGCTGTTCAACGCTGACACGTTGATCACGCTCGCGGGCTGACTGCCGGATCCTGCCTGACAGCGATGACCGCACTAGCGCACCGCGCTGTCTTATACTTGCGAAAGCTACCGTCGGGCAGACGGGAAGTAACGCTTGAGGAAACGGACAAAAAGAAGTTCCGTCGTTGAACCAAGAAGCCCACACCCTTCAGGGGTGGGAGTGTGTTACCATGGCAGAAGAGAAGGAAAAGGCAGAGAAGCAGGAAAGGCAAGAGAAGCCGAAGGAAGAGAAGAAAGAGGAGAGGCCGGCAAAGAAGAGCGAGATATCCCGCGGTGCGTCCTCTATAGTGCGCATATCCGGCAAGGACGTCGACGGCGCGCTCAGCGTGGAGCGCGCGCTTGACCAGGTCAAGGGCATAGGCTCGAGCATGGCGCACGCCCTGTCTTTCGAGGTGGAAGGCAAGCTCTCCATACCGAGAAGCACGCCCATAGGCTCCCTGAGCGAGCAGCAGATCCTCGACATAGAGCGCGTGATCAAGGACCCTGCCCTGAGCGGCGTTCCCGGCTATTTCCTGAACAGGAACGAGGACATGGAGAGCGGCAGGAGCATGCACGTTGTGGGCAACGACTTGATATTTTCCGTGAGGCAGGACGTCAACAGGGACGTCAACGCGAAGACATGGCGCGGCTTCAGGCACCAGTACGGGCAGCGCGTACGTGGGCAGCACACCCGCTCGACGGGCAGGACCGGCGTGACGGTAGGCGTCACGAAGAAGGCCGTGAGGGAGGCGCAGGCGGCCGCGACCCAGAAGGAGGGCGGAAAGGCGGGCCCGGCCGCGGCAGCGCCGGGGGCAAAGGCCGCCCCTGCGGCGAAGGCCGCTCCGGCAGCGCCGGCAAAGAAGTGAGCTTATGGGATCTCCAAAAAGGAACAGGCGGAAGTACGAAAGGCCAGCAGAGATGTGGGACCTTGCAAGGATAGAGAGCAGCAGGTCTCTCGTCAAGGAGTACGGGCTCAGGAACCTGAAGGAGCTCTGGGAGGCGGAATCCGAGATCGGCAAGGTCAGGAGGCATGCGCGGGAAATGCTATCCGGCGCGTCAGACCGCCTGGAAGAGACAAGGAAGAGCATGACCGAGAGGCTTTCAAGGCTGGGAGTGACCGGCAAGGACGCGACGCTCGACTCGATGCTCGACCTTAACGAAAGGGCGCTGCTTGACAGGCGGCTCCAGACCGTTGTGTTCAGGAAGGGGCTCTCAAACACGATAAAGCAGGCACGGCAGCTAATCACCCACGGCTTCATCTCGATAGGCGGAAATAGGATGACAAGGCCGGGTTACCTGGTCGAGGCGCTTGCCGAAAGCCAGATAGGCTACTACAAACCGATAGACATATCCAAGAAGCCGAAGGAGAAGGCACCTGTTGCTGCACCGAAGAGCGCCGAGGAGGCCGCCCCGCAGCCGCAGCCAGAACCGGAGGCGAAGTGATTGAATGGCAGGAAAGAAGAAGATAATCTCAAAGAAAGAAAAGGAAGAGACCGTCAAGGCGCAGCAGGCCAAGGGCGAGAAGACAAACTACGAGGCCAAGGCTCTCGAGGTTCAGGCGATAAAGCCCAAAACAGAAAGGCTTGCGGTGGCGCACGTCTATTCGTCTAAGAACGACACGATCGTTACGCTTACCGATCTGAGCGGCGCAGAGACCATAGCGGTGGGCAGCGGGGGCATGATGGTCGACGCCGACTCTCAGGAAGGCTCTCCCTATGCCGCGATGCAGGCCGCTTACAAGGTCGCGGCCGCAGCCAAGGAAAAGGGCATAACGAACATCAACATCGAGATTAGGGCTCCAGGCGGCCACGGCGCGAAGACGCCGGGTCCTGGAGCGCAGGCCGTTGTCCGTGTCCTAGCAAGGAGCGGTCTGAGAGTGAACAGGATAGAGGACACCACTCCAATGCCGACAGACACGACGAAGAGGCCGGGCGGCAGGAGAGGCAGAAGGGTATAGCCGCGCATCGCGCTTACGGCGCGCGACAATAGCGGACGTGCCACATCCGCGGGCAACGCTTAATAATCCTCCTGGAGGAAAATAAACTTCCTACAAGAGAGTGCTGCCCATGCGCTATTACAAGAGCCTACAGAGAGCGGAACGCATATCACACATCCTAGGAATCCTGGCGTACTTCTCTCTTGCGACCGATATCGTGATAGGGGTCGTAACCCTCTTCTTCATAAACCTCTACAGGGCAAGCGCGCTGAGGCTGATACTGTACGTCAACTACACCATAACCATCGAGGTCTTTCTCACGGTCGCGCTTTTCTTCCTGCTCTACTTGACCAGGAGGTACGAGAACGCCATAGACGTATTCGCCCGCATGTGCGTCAGGATAAAGGGCAGGAAGTAGGAAACTGCAGGCCATCTAAAGCGATATAAACGTAGTGCATCTCAGTATCCGCAGGGGGCGAGAATATGGTAGACGCAAGGAAGCAGCATCCAGAACAGCATTCAAATGCAGAAATTCCCGGAGCAGGGCTGCGCAGAGAGATATGCGATCCCACTAAGCCTTTCAACGACCAGATAAGGAGGCTCATAGTCTCTACACATCCGAGCGACGGACCCATAATCGTGGTTCCATTCGGCAAGCGCTTCAAGACGATAAGGGACGCTGCCCGCTGGAAGAATTACGACGAGCTGACCGGCACTGACGGCATAGGCACGAAGGGCCTGCTGCATTGGCTTATGGGCACTGAGCAGCACGGCGCGCAGGATGTCTTCGCCATGGTCATGGACGACCTGATAGAGGGCGGCTACTGCCCGTACACCTTCCAGGACCACATCTTGATTCAGGAAGAGGATCAGGACAGGATATTCAAGATCACCCGCGCCTTGACCGGACTCGCAATCGAAAACAGCTGGAGAGCCCCTGACGGGAAGGTGCGTCCGATAATAATAAGCGGCGGCGAGACCGCGATAATCAACACTCTGCAAGGTTTCGAAGTCGGAATAACAGGGACGGGCTTTGTCAAGAGAGGCCACGAAATAAAGGCAAGGATAGAGACTGGCGATGCGATACTAGGGCTGGGCAGCAACGGCGTGCACTCCAACGGCTTGAGCTTCTTCAGGGACGAGCTCTTCGGCAGACGCGAGATGTCTGTGCATGATGTCCTGCCGTGGGGCAAGACCATAGGCGAGGAGCTGACAAGGCCCACCTGCGTGTACCTTCCTGCTATAAAAGAACTGCTGGAGGAAGCGGAGCGCGAGGCCTTCAACGCCAACAATCTTGTACATGGAATGGTCCACATAACCGGCGGCGGTTTGTCTAAGCTCAGGGAGCTGATGCCTGCCGAGAAGAATCTCGATATCGGGCTGAGGAGCGACCATTCCCTGCGCCCGCAGGAGATATTCAAATACGCTCACGACGTGCTGGGCATGCCCTCGGAGCAGATGTACAAGAAGTTCAACAACGGAATAGGATACGTCATAGCCGTAGACAGCTCTTTCGCGAAGGAGGCGCTGGCGCTCCTGGGAAGGCATTTCAATGCGGATGCCATAGGAAGCGTCGAAAAAGGCAGCGGCAAGGTGCGGATAGCTTCGCAGTACGAGCAGGGCGCAGTAACTTACTAGCGCCGGAGTTGCTCTCGCCTGAGCAGTGCGAAATAAAAAAGGGAAAGTGTAGTCTTGAGTTTAGTGCGAGGCCGCTGCACATCAATGTTTGAGGTGATCTATCCGCAGGTTCCCCTACGGATACCTTGTTATGCCTTAGCCCTCCTTACAGAATCCCAACTCGATTATGCCGAAGGCACAACCTCGCTAGGACCCCACTTGGGTGACTTGGCAGGCGG
>CAYNNI010000056.1:0-6744 GCA_964398805.1 Microcaldota archaeon
TTCATAGGTTCCACTATCCATGGTATCTTGTCTTTGCGGCCCAACGGCCGCATTGTCATTTATCTGGAAGGAAAAGTTTTAGTGCCTGTTTCATCCTCATGCCTAAAGGCAAGGGATTTCACAGGCCTGTGGTGATTAAAATTTGTCAGGTTCCTATTATACTGGTAATGGGCAAAATCGGAATGAGCGGTTAGCCTTTGCTGCTCCTTTCTATAGAGTGCCTAGTTATCCTTAGGTTGCACGCGTTGTGTTCGCTGCACCAGGCATAGCACTGCGCTGCAATCTCCTTGCTCTTGTAATGAAGGCCGCACACTTTGCAAGCGAACAGCATTTCTGAAGTCATCCTATCCTGGCCCTTGACAGGAGCAGCGAGTTCGCCACGACAGTGACAGAGCTGAACGCCATCGCGAATGCGGCGAGCAGGGGCAGGAAGTTGTACACGCTTATGGTGAATATTGGTATCAGGGCGCCCGCAGCGACAGGAATCAGTATCGTGTTGTAGCCGAATGCCCAGAAGAGGTTCTGCTTTATCTTCGTCATGGTCTTTTTCCCGAGTTCGAGCGCTATAAAGGCATCGCGGACGTTGTTCCTGATGAGGACTATGCCGCCGGCCTGTATCGCCACCTCTGTGCCTGCGCCGATCGCGATGCCTAGATCGGCCTTGGTAAGCGCGGGCGCATCATTCACGCCGTCGCCCACCATCGCGACCACCTTGCCGGCTTTCTGCAGCGCGGCTATCTTGTCCATCTTGTCCCTGGGCTTCGCCTGGGCGATGACATTGCCTATGCCGAGCTGCCTTGCGATTGCGCTGGCGACCCTTTCGTTGTCCCCGGTGAGCAGCCACACCTCCATTCCTGCGCGCTTGAAATCGTTTATCGCAGCCTTGCTGTCCTCCTTTAGCACGTCTGCGAGCGCTATGAGCCCTGCGATCTTCTTGTCGACGCCTACGATGATCGTGGTCTTTCCCTGGCGTTCCAGAGCCTCTACCTGCTTCTCGACGCCGACTAGCTGCTCAGTGCCGAAAAGATCCCTGTTGCCAGCGGAAATCCGCCTGCCCCTTTTGTCGAATGCAATCACGCCGCTGCCCTGCCTGTATGCGAATCTCCTTGGGAACTGAACCCTTATGCCCAGTTTCCTTGCCCTCTCGACTATCGTTCTTCCGAGTATGTGCTCCGAGTTAACCTCTGCGATCGAGGCGAGACCGAGCACTTCCTTGCTGCGGTATCCTAAGAAGGGAACGACATCCGTGACCTCGGGCTTGCCCTTTGTGAGTGTTCCGGTCTTGTCCAGCACGATTGCAGTCACCTTGCTTGCCCTCTGGAGGCTTTCACCGCTCTTCACCAGTATGCCGTCCTTTGCCGCCCTTCCGGACGAGACAAGCAGCGCTGCGGGAGTTGCTATCCCCAACGCGCACGGGCAGGCAATGATCAGCACGCTCACGAATATCAGTATTGCCACGTTCACACCTACCCCGCCGAATGCATACCACAGCAGGGACGAGCCTATGCCTACAAAAACCACAGCAGGGACGAAGTAGGAAGCTATCTTGTCCGCCAGCCTCTGTATCGGCACCTTGCTTGAAGCGGCGTCCTGGACTATTTTTATTATCTGGGCGAGCGCGGTGTCCTCGCCCACCTTGGCAGCCTTTATTCTGAGCGAGCCGGTCATGTTTATCGTCCCGCCGGTCACCTTGTCTCCCTTGCTCTTCGTCAGCGGGATGCTCTCGCCGGTAATCATGGACTCGTCAACGCTGCTCCTGCCCCCCACCACCACGGAATCGGTAGGTATCCTCTCTCCAGGCTTCACAAGCATGAGGTCGCCGGGCACTATCAGCTCTATCTGCGTGTCGATTATGCTGCTTCCCTTTATCACGTGCGCGGTCTTCGGCTGCAGGGCGATGAGCGCAGACACGGCGCTCGATGCCCTTGACTCTGCGAGCCTCTGCATGTACGTGCCAGTAAGTATGAGGGAGATTATTATTGTGGAGGTGTCGAAGTACACTCCGCTGGCGGGAAACGCGGAGGGGATGAAGGTCACTACCGTGCTGTAAGCCCATGCCGCGGTAGTGCCTATGGCTATCAGCGTGTCCATGTTGCTGGACCTGTTCCTGATGGCGTCCATTATCCCTGCGTAGAATCTTTGCCCTGCGTAGAACTGCACGACGCTGGCGAGGACGAACATCAGGTAGTTTCCGTAGGATGCAGAGAAGGCGTACGTCAGCGCAGCCACTATCGCGGTAAGGGGCCACGAGACCAGGAGTGCGTACCTCAGCGCTTTCATCTCCTTCTCGGGCCTCTCGAACTGGATCTGGCAGTTCGTGCTGCAGAAGTAGTACTTCTTGCCGTCCCTATGGCTGAACAGCCGGGTGCTCTTCTCGTCTACATACATTCCGCAGATTGGGTCGGTAGCCATTGCAACGCACCTCCTCTAGCCCTGGGGCTTTCCGCCCGCGGGCACTAGCCGCATGCCGCATTTGGGGCAGTTTCCTGGCCTGCGGAGATGCACCTCAGGATGCATGGGGCAGGTATAAGTTTCCATAAAACCAGTACGGGCGTCACTTTAGCTTAAGAGCCAGGTTGTAGATGATGCCTATCACCGCCCCGGCAATAGCGCCAAGCGCGGCGTCCAGCACCACAGACAGCAGGCCGTACACGCGGAATGCGCTTCCGTAGCCCATCATGCCATAGCCTACAAAGCCGTATGGGACGACAAGCAGCCAGCAAAGCAAACCAAGGATGGCGCCCGTTATCGTGGCTGCTTTCACATTTATTTCAGAGAAAGCCATATTCTCACCAAACATATAACTCTGCATGCATCTTTAAAGCACTTTTTAACGTGCAATGATAGGATTTTTTGTGGTCTCAGCCTAGCAGCAGCCGCACCTGGCGCCCTTTTTGCCGCCTAGGTAGTTCTCCGGCGTCCTATCGAACTGCTTCTTGCACGAATCAGAGCAGAAAAGATACTCTTTGCCTTTTTGCATGCTCCTGAACTTGCTGCCTGGAGCCACCTCCATGTTGCACACTGGGTCTATCATGCTATCAAACCTTGATATACTCGTACGGGCTGCCTGTGAACGACGACTTGCAGTCGTTGCAGCAGAAGTAATACTTCTTGCGCCTGAAAATCGCGGTGAAGCGGGTCTTCTTGCTCACCAGCATGTCGCACACCACGCACTGCGCCTTCTCATTGCCCAGGGAGCGAACTAAACGGGATATGCCTTTCATGCCTAGACACCGCAGCTGCTGGAGCCGCTGCCGGATTGGGGCAGCATGTTGTTATTCTGCAGGTACTGCTCCATGTAAGCCATGGAAGAATAGCTTGAAATGTTCTTGCTCATGACCGTGCTCGCCGGGACGCTGTCCCACGCGACGTGCTGCGTGGAGCCCAGGTACACCGCGGCCTTGGAGTAATAGCTCGCGTAGTAGAACTCGTTGAACTTCTGCAGCGCCGAGAATATCTCCGCAGAGCTCCTCCCCTGCGAGGCCATGAGCTCTATGAGGCCCAACTGGGCAGCGCCGTGGTTGCAGTCTGGGAACGCGGCAGGGTTGTCACAGCACGGCCTGTAAGCGTTGTATGCCACCTGCTCTGCAAGGTTCTGCTGCGCGGCGCTGAGGCTCACCACGCTAAGGCCGTCGAGCTGGAGCCTGCCTAGCGGGCCGTAGCCGCCGGTGCTCGCAAGCCTGTACGGGTCGTTAATCATGCTGACAGGGCCCTTGGAGAGTATGTCGTTCTTGTTGTTTATTCCGAGCGCCCACAGGACATAAAGCGTGAAAAGCGCATCCTGGGAGCCCAGAGTTACCTTGCTGGTGCTGCTGCCGTTCAGTATTTTGAGCTGCTCCTGCGTAAGGGGCTCGCCGGAGCTTGCGAGCAGGCCCGGAAGGGAAGAAATATTAAGGGCGCCCGCGCTTACCAGCTGCGCCGCGGCATCGCCCCATTGAGCATCCAGAATCACTGTGCCTGGTGCCTGTACGGATACGGAACCTCCGTGGCCGGAATTGGCATCGCCCTGAAGGCCAAGAACGCCATCCACGCCGCCGAGATTAAAGTAGAGCGCCGCTACCGCGAGAACCGCCAGCGCAGCCGCAAGCGTGAATGCGCGCTTGAAGCCGGACTTCTTGCGATGCCCTTTACGCGCCACCGTTACCACTCCAAAGTGTCCTGGTCACCACGGCTCCGCCGTTAGCGTCCACCTGCATGTTGACCACGTCGCCGTTCGAAAGGCACGGTACCATCATCATGTTGTGCTCGTAGTTGAAGTACACCGTGCCGGCACTTGTCAATATCGCCGACGTGCAGTTGGAAAGCCCATTTCGAGGATCGGTAGTGCAGCCCTTGTCGGTAAGCGCCTTTGCTCCGGTGAAACTCTGCCCGTTCAGGCTCTGCCCCAGCACCCTGCCGTGGAAAACGTCGTTGTTCGGTATGCCTATCACGGGAGCGCCGCCATTGCCGCCCTTGCCGAGTACGAAAATTGCCACAGCGATGGCAATGAGAACTGCAACGGAACCCAGCAGCGTCGTATTCTTCATCATATCACACCAATCATAACTCCTTGCAACAGTCGAGGATATGCTTCACTATCTCGGACACCTTGCCGAACCCGGATTTGGGATCCGCGATCTTCTCTTTCATGCCAGCAGACACGCTCCCTGCGCTGAGCTTCAGGCTCCAGAAAAGTGAGAACAGGGAGAATGCGTCCTGGAATGTGCCGTATGCCTTGTCCTTATCATCCATTGCAAGGTACTTGGAGCCCACTTCGGACAGGCGCATAGATGCCGAGAGGAGGTGTTTCGAGACGCACCAGAGCTCGCCTTCCTTGTTGCCGACAAGATCCTTCATTAACTTGACGCGCATCGCTTTAACTGCATTCAGCGTGTCGAGGTAGCCGTTATTCTCCGTCTTCATTCCCGTAAAATACAAATGCTCCTCTATTGCTATGAGATTCATCACAGCTACACTAAGGTCCTCGCCTGCGGACAGGTCGAGCTCGTGCGCTCTCTTCAGCAGGCTTTGGTCAAGCGCCTGCTCGGCCGAATCTTGCTTTAGATCTGCCTTCACTCATTCACCTATATTGCGTGGATAACCGAGAGATACCAGAACAGAACGGAGAACACCATCAGCAAGGAAAGGGTAAGAATCGTCGCCTGGTAGGGCACGTGAACTCCGCGCCTCTTTGCGGCGTTGCTCGCGGGCACGCCGGCATAAGTCAGTATTGAGCCGACAACCAGGCCGAGCAGGACCTTGTTTACGCCTAGGACGCTGTCGGGCATGTTAGGCATTCCTCTGAAGAAGCCCGCATAGTAGAAGGGCAGCACCATGGCAAGCGCAACGATCACAGCAATCGCAAAGCTTTGCGCAGGCACGTACTGCTTCTTGATCCGGTTGTTGGAAACACGCATCGCCCATATTGCGGAGGAAATCGCTAGCGCACCTAGCCACACTCCGACCACTGTGTCGTCAACGCCGTAGTATCTCGCTATGCTCAGGCCGATTGCTGCGCCTGCCACGCAGAGGGGGCACATCGCGGATGCAAACCTTGCAGACAAAGACACGAAAAGGGTAGCGCCAATCAGCGCCAGCCGGAACGTGCGACCTAGGGATTTCAAGCCATCATCGTGTTGCATTTGCGAAGGCGTCCATCATGTTATCGCAGAATGAAAACATCGACTGCTGCGACGTGGAGTTCGGAAGGCGTTCGCGTAATAGTACCGCATCATGCCTCCCATCCCGTATGCGCCATAGGCGCCCAGCATGCCCGGATAATAAGAGGGAGGAAGCAGGGCGACCATGGCAATGAACAGCAGCACCGCTATGGCAATGGCTACACATAGTATTCCAAACAGCGCATCGCGCTCCTTCATGTATGAATTACAGTTTAGGGCATATTTAAAGATATGGCGTCCAATAATTACGGGTGCTCCGCATGGAGTGGAAGCTCATGAGGATATTCGTATCAGGCAAGCTCGTAAGGAGCGCGGGCGCGAATGCCGAAAGCAGAGCGGGCGCAGGGAGGCCTGCTCAGCATGCCGCGTGCATAATACTGGCCATGCTCGCCGTAAGGGCGGAATTCGGCATCGGGTACAGAAGGACGTGCGCTTATTTCAGGGAAAGCGGATACACGAAACTCCCTGATTTCAGGACCATGAGCTGGCGCGCGAATAAGCTCAAGAGAAGCAGGATAGGAATCAGCGTCGCATCCTGCGATAGCGGCGAGGAGCGCTGGATGATCGTGCACGGCGCGGGCCGCGGCAAGACGTTCGTAAGGACCGCACGCATAGGCAAGAGCGCAGGAATGCGCCTCGTAAGGGGGCTCGGCGAGGATTACGTGGAGATGGCGCTATAGCTGCGCCGGCGTCTGCGGCATAGCATTCCAGGCAGCGGCTACTTCACGTACCTCTTCGGATCCTTGTCGAATGCGCGCTTGTCTTCTATGCAGCAGAAGTAATAGGTCTTGCCGTTGTACTTGCTCCTGAACTCGCTGTCCGAGTCCACAGCCATCCTGCATACAAGGTCTTTCATCCCACCACGCGGATAGGTAGAAGCGCATCTTTTTAGACTTTTGGTGCGTGTAAAGCAAACCCCTTAACTACACACATAAAGAGCCTTTGGAACCGTGCTTATTCCTCTGTGGAACCTCTGTTCATTGTACCAACTCCTGAACCCATTTATCTGTCCGTTTAACCATTGAGGAAACTTCTCCAGAAGGTTTGTAAACTCCTCCGCGACGTTCCTGATGGTCCTCTCAAC
>CAYNNI010000057.1:0-12161 GCA_964398805.1 Microcaldota archaeon
ACGTTCTCCACTCCCGCAGGCAGCTACTCCTACTCGATAGCGAACCAGGTGGTGAGCAGCGCGACCTACGTGCCCAATCCGTCGAGCGGGTCCGCAAGCGCAGGGAGCACGGTTTCTACGCTGTTCAGGCCGCCGTCAGGCGCCTGCGCGATATCCCTCAGCAACACGCTCATACTGTTCGGGGGCGCAACCAGCGTGG
Organism: Microcaldota archaeon; assembly: GCA_964398805.1. Classification (GTDB taxonomy): domain Archaea; phylum Micrarchaeota; class Micrarchaeia; order Micrarchaeales; family Micrarchaeaceae; genus CAISDH01. The sequence goes on from CAYNNI010000057.1 coordinate 200, forward strand.
CGCTCGGCTCGAACTCGCCCGTAGCGAACACTGTCGTCGATACGAACTCCGGAGGCTCGTCGCCTGCCAACATACTCATATACGGCAGCAACTGGGTCATACCAGCAACGCCTACCGCCAACTTCCTGGTCACGAACACCGTGTGGGACTTCTCGTCGCATACGGGCTCTGTCGTGGGCAACCAGCTGCAGCTCAGCGTCGTGGACACCCAGGTGCAAATAGCAGGCGGCAGCAGCACGAACCTCTACTTCGGCATGAACGTGCCTCTTGCTGCGACCGGCAACACCATAGTGCCGGCAGGAACGTACACACAGACCATAACGATAGAGGGAAGCTGCTGATCCGCTAGGTGCATTAATGAGGCTTACTAGTCTCGGGCTTGCAGCAGTCATCGCCATCGTGGCTCTCGCCTTCGGCTTGCATCTCGCAGGCGCGCAGTTCGGCGAAGCCGCAGGCCAGCCCCATCTCGTTGTGCCTATAGGCGGCAGCAACTCCACGGAGATAACGCTGATAAACTACGACTTCAACGAGTCCGTGACCTTCGTGGTCGCGAGCCCGAAATTCAAGCCGGACAACGCCTCAGATGCGAACTACACCCTGCCCGTGGCGGTCGTTACCCCGATGAGCGGCACGATACCGCCCAGGAGCGACCTGAAGGTGAACCTTACAGTGTACGTGCCGTACTTCAACAGCAAGGCGGGCGTCTCGTGGAGCGGAATACTCGAGTTCATCGAGACCTCCAATTCGGCTTCAGGCTCCAGCGGCGCGGTAGTGCGCGGCGGGCTTGCCAAGATAGTGGGCGTGCTCGCAGTGAAGCCAGCGCTGCCGTTCTTCTACATCTCCGTGGGCATCGCTGTCGTGGCTATCGCGGCCGCTATAGCGCTGCTTCTCAGGACTCAAAAGCTCAGGACCGTATTGGCTGCGGTTACCCGCGCCCCGGCACCGTCAAGGGCTGCCGCCCGAGGCCGCAGAAGGGTTTCCGCGCGCCCAAGGGCGCACAGGCGGCGCCGCGCAGCGCCGCGCAGGTCCAGGACCGTGAGGACCGCGAGGCGGCGCAGCGCAAGGAGGAGCACCACCCGCAGCGCAAGGAGCACCACCAGGCGAAGGCGCAGGTAGCATTCAAAGCAGCGATGCAAGCCTCTTCAGCATGAGGTATGCGGCGGCGTAAACCGGCAGTTCAGGCTTCGCATTGTCGTAGGGCCCGAACTGCTCCCCGTTCATGGTAAACGCAGGCACCTTCTGCGCCGAGATGCGCACGCTCCCCTTCCTGAACGCTATCGCCTCTTTCATCGGGTCGAAGCCGTCCAGCGCAGCGACGGAGCCAAGCTTCCTCGCAACGAGCCCAGTGTCGCCGTGTATAGAGTTGGGCAGCCTTATCAGGTGGTACATGTTGCTGGTGACATTCCTGTCTATGGAGCTGCTCTGCCCTATCGCTATGCCCTTGAGGGCGTTGCTCCAGAACTCCGCCTTGTGGGGTATGCGCACCTTGTCCCAATTGCCTGTCGTGATTCCGAGTATGATGTCGGCGCGCTTCCTGTAGAGCATGCCGGCGTAGCTCTTCTCTATGCCCATTTCCATAAGCGCGCCCGCGCCCTTGTTCAGCGCGGATATGACCGCGTTCGCTAGCTTCCCTCCCCAGCCCGCGTCCGTGGGCTTCGGACCGTCGAGCCTCTCTCCGCGCTTGAGGAACGTGCTGCCCAGCGCGGGAAAGAAGGCCTCGAGATTTATGCCCTTTCCTGCGATGTAGTCCGCTATGCCCTTCTTGGCGTTGGCGTCGAGGCCGTGCACAAGCTCGTTCGAAACGTGCACGTGGTATCCGCGGTTTCCGCTGAAGTTCACCGCAATCTCGTTCGGCGAGAGGCCGAAGTCGGGCACTAGGAACTCCTCGATGAGCCTGAGCGTCTGTACCTTCACAGCATCAAGGCACTTCGCGCACACCCAGCCTTCGCCGTGCTCCCTCTTGCATTCTAGCCGTATGTCGCTGGCGTCGAGGTCGAAAACGAGCTCCGAGCCCAGCAGGCCCTTGCTCTCCATCGGCCTGCCCGCGGGCCTCTGGTACTCCGCGCTAGAGTATGAGATGAATGGCGGGGCTTTCGCAGCGAGGTACTCCCTCAGCGTGCCCGCATCGCGGAACTCGCAGTGCCTGAACGCTATCTTCTTCTCGAAATCGCCGAAGCCAAACTCCCTGCGCGCCACATTTGGAGGCGCGATGCCCTCCGCCGCCACGCCTCGGTAGTAGTCTCTGAGCAGGTTTCCCACGAAGAGCGCGGACTTGTTGTCCAGCATTGCACCGATACCTATGCTGCGAAAAGGATAATATGCCTTTCAGCGGCGGAAGTAGTTTGACCGCTGCAGCCGCCTATAAATTTATACCCTCCCCTAAAGAATGTCTGCGCTTGGGATGCCCTTAAAATCAAGATCCTTTGTGAGTATCCTCAAATCGTATCTCAAACTCGTAGCTAGGATGAAAGAGTCTAACATTCCCCATTTCTTTTCAGTTTTCTTTCTTTCGAGATTCAACCTGCCCGCGAGGACCGCCATCTCCTTGTCTAGCCGAATTACTATGCTGGTTTTTTCTACCATATCTATGAAGGCGTTCGGTTCCAGCCTTTCTTTCAGAGCCCAATTAACAATGTCTGATAAAGTCGAAATGCCCGTGTAGCATCTTTCCGCAGCCAAAAGCCGTTCAACCTTCCTGCCCCTCTCAGTTCCTATAAATAATTCTATCCATGCAGATGTATCTAATAAAGTGGGCATCGTCACACCCTATCTGCATGCTCTCTTCTAAACGGTCCGGCGCCTTTAGCCAGTCCGAAGGCCTTTTCTATCAGATCTATTCTTTGTTTCTTTAGCAAAGCAATCTCCACATCATCGCCTATCTTGAGTCGGGTTCTTTTGATTATCCTTTTGGGTATTAGGACGCCGAAGGATGTTCCGACCCGCCTTAGCTTGGCCATAAATACCTGTTCGGTTTCTTCCATCAGAACACATTATAATCTATTATAATAAGATACTTAAGCATATCCCTGGCAAGAAGCCCAACACAAGCCACTTAAAATCAGGCTTAATGAGCAAAACCCCATCATACGCCTGACCCTCCCTAGACACCATATATCCAGGTAAACTAATATTTAAATACTTATACTATCATATACTCAGGTAAATCAACTGGTGCTCGAATGAACGGAATTGCCTTCAACGTCTCTCGGCTTCTAAGATACGTGAAGTACCTAATGCCTCTCTTAGTTCTCACGCTCTTTGCGCGGAGTGCATACGCCGCACCGCGGCTTGTCACCCAGCTGGACAACATCAAGCTCATACTCTCTGAGGTGGGTCCCGCCCTGAGCGCGGTGCTCTTCGTGGTCGCGGGCATCTTCTACGCAATAGGTCAGATGCTGCCCCCAGACAAGAAGGCGAACTTCCACACCGCAGCGATAAACATAATCATAGGCGCAGTCGTGGTCGGCGTGCTGAGCGTGGCATCTACCTCGCTTGCGTTGGCGTCGACGCAGCTTCTGAGCAACTTCACGGTATCAAACTCGGTATGAGGTGTGCTTATGCTTCTAGACGCTGGCGTCTACGCTGTCGCAGTCGATCTCATAGCGATAATGCTTTCCGTTTCTGGAATTGCGCTAGGCCTGGGCGTAGCCACGGGCGAGAAAAGGCTCAGGGAGTTCGGCGCGTCTGAGCTGCAGCAGGCCATTCTCAACGGAGCAATCGTCGGCGCCATCGTGTTCTCGCTCGGAGGCAATGGCATTATCGCCGCTCTAATCAACGGCGTAACGTCCAACTCGCAACTTGAGGCGTCATGCCAGGGCTTCATGGGCAGCAACTATGCGCTCTGCTTTGCGTACAACTATCTTGTGGGTCCCGGCACGGTCGGCATAAACGGCGTTTCCTATCTTCCGCTTGCGGAAACCGCTCTGGGCGTCCTTGCGGGGACCGCAGGAGTGTATGTCTCCCTCGGCGCTCTCGGAGCGGTCAGCATGGGCAACGGCATCCTTGGCGTGAGCCTTGGAGGAATGATAAATCCAATACTCTCCCAGCTCGGCTACCTTCTAGGTGCCATTGGGGCGTCGATAGTGAGCATAGAGGCGCAGGGCATACTCCTCAAGTTTGTCGCGCTAACGGCGATGCAGGTGCTGCTTCCTGTGGGCATGGTGCTGCGGATTGCGTACGTCACCAGGCGCCTCGGGGGAGCCATCATGGCCATGGCGATAGGGCTTTTTGCAGTGCTCCCTCTCACTTACGTGCTCAACGCGGAACTCGTCGCCAGCTATTCGAGCGCGTTGAACAGCACGACCATGGGCGCTTTCAAACTCAACACGAGCAGCATAGCCAGCGGAATATCGGGCGGCTTCCAGCAGTTCAACGCCTCTAATCCGTCGCGCATCCCCGAGATTCTCAACGGCATCCTCTCCCTGCTCGAAGGCTTCGTCTGGCAGGCGCTGAATCTCGTCGCGCAACTCGTGATAGAGGTTTTCTTCCTTCCCGTGTTAAGCCTGGTGCTCACCGCCATATCCATAAGGGAGCTGGCCAGGGTCCTGGGTTCTGAGGTGAGCTTCGGGAGGCTGTACATCATGTGATTGCATGAACGCATGGCTCCTATATGCGCTGCTCGCGCTCTCGCTGCTGCTCACAATCGCCAGTATGGCTACGCTCAACCCCGCGCTCATAGCAGCAAGCACAGCATTTGTGTTTGCGGTCGCGCTGCTGTGCAGGATGTGGTACATCATCGAAGCGGCCGTATTCAGGCACACGCACATTGTGGAGATATTCTCGGGATACGAACTCAGCGGATCGCGCGAGACTGCGGTTAGGAAGCTCCACGGAGCGTTCACTGCTACCGCGGCAGCGCAGCTGCCAATCAACGCGAAGAATGGCATCACCAGGGAAAAGATCGAGGAACTGGTGCAGCGCAGCCATTCGCCGTTCAAGTTCGTGCTGCAGGTGGAGCGCCTCGGCGCGAAGAGGCTAATGAACGAGATGCAGACCCGGCTGAGCATGAAGAGGCTGGCTCTTTCCAGGATTGACACCTCAAGCTCAAGAGGCAGGGCCAAATCGGACTCGCTAGGGAAGGAGATCCAGGAGCTAGAAGACGAGCTTTCTATCTTGCGCGCGAGCGCACCCATGAGGCTCAGGAATTACCTGATGACAAGCGCCATGTCGGATAGCAGGTTTTCCGCCTCGGACCGCGCGCTTACGCAGTTAAAAGATCTTGCGAACAGGTTCGGCGTGCTTCTGGGCGCTGAGCCCGTGCTGCTTTCTGGTGCAGAGCTCCTGAGCCTGCTCGAGCTCGACTCAACGATGATGGAATGAGATTCGGCACTAACTCAAACGCTCAACGCACAAGCATGCTTATCTGCCCTGAGGGCGCGTCGGAACCCTGCTTTGAGAACACAGCAGGCATTTACTTGGGCATGACCGCGATTTATGGGACGCCCTTCTTCCTCGATTCCAGAAGGCTCCTGAACCCTCATGTGGCTGCCCTTGGCATGTCTGGCTCAGGAAAGAGCTATTTCCTGAAGAGCATCGCCGCAAGGAGCGCGCTCTGCTGCAACACCAACGTGTTCGTGCTGGACTGGACGGGCGAGTATCACGACGTCATCTCTTTCCTCGGCGGCAGCGCCCTCGATCCGCACCTCGCGCTCTCATCTTCCGAGAGGCTCTTACACAGCGCAGTCTCGAGCGTTGAGCTCTCGCGTCTGAAGTGCGACTCCGAAAGAAGGCGTGCTGCCTCCGAGCTGCTGGACCTGGCGCTGGAGCAGATGCGCAGATCCTGCATAGACAAGGGCCTCAGGCAGATGATCGTTCTCGATGAGGCATGGCGGTTCATAGAGAGCTCTGCCGAAGTGCGCGCGATGTTCCGCGAAGGCAGAAAGTACGGTTTTGGCATCGTGACCGCGACGCAGCTTGCGAGCGATGTAAGCAGGGAGATGCTTTCCAATTCCGCGTGCGTCGCGATCTTCAGGCTGCAGAGCGGTGCGGACTGCCGCCTCCTGCTGGAAACTGGGCTCCTCGACGAACGCGACAAGCAACTGGCGCAGCGGCTTCCCCAAGGCGCATGCATGCTCTCGCTAGCCGCAAGGGAAACAGAGGCGAACACAAAATTCCTCATCCCGCGCATCGACGGCGTCGATACGCGGCTGTACCATTTGATCGGAGATTTCATGCAAATAAGAATACAAGGCAGGGAGTTCCAGAGGATAACCGAGCAGCATTTCCGCAGCGTAGATACGCGGCTGCAGATAGAGGGCTACGCGACAAGCAACGACCGCGAGTTGGATGCGATCGCGTTCATCCGGTTTCTGCTCAGCATCGACCTTGCCAGGGCCGAGGTAATGCCATACCTGCGCGCCCTCGGGATGCGCGACGTCGAAATGGTCGAGGCGTATGAGCGCGCGCAGCAGTAAGCAGTGCCTTGGCGCGTGCTTCCGCGTACGCGCCAATCTCGGCTCTAGCATCGCAGCGGTAAAGCGCGAACTCGGCAGCTTCCCTTGTCTGGAGCTGCTCTCATACGGCAGCAAGCTCTCTTACCTGGTCAAGACCGGCTCGCAGGACCTGCCGGGTCCGTTACTTGAGCTATCCGACGATTCCATAGTGTTCCTTTTTTTCTTCTCGAGGCCGGATGCGGCCGAGTACGGCATCCAACTGCTCAGGTTCATGTCGATGCTCGCATACCTGAACCCTCACTACTCAGTGGACCCTTCCGGGCTTTACGGCTACGTGATAGAGGCGCTGCGCAACAGATGGTCGCTGACAGCGCTGAGCGAGGCTGATGCCGATGAGGTGTTGCGCATGCGAGTAGTGTCGCTGAGCGGAATCAACGCATCGCTTTCGCGCGAGCTCGTATCGCTCTCAGGCGCCAAGGCATCACTGGAAAGGAAGGCGGGCATCCTTCTCAGATTCTGCTCTGAGGTCCTGGAAGGGTCCGGCGTCCTAAAATCTGGCGGCGCCGCGGGCAGCCGCCTTGCGTTTTCCTCTCTCGGAGTCGGGCGCGAAACAACCGAAGAAGTGCTTTCTTTGCTTAAAGAGGAAAGGGGGAGTCTGTGACGCATACTGTCTATTTTGTGTTTGTCATCTTCGCAATTATCGCAGGCAGTGCCTTTGCGGATTCGTGCCAGACCCTTTGCATATCCCGCACCTCAACGGACGGAAACCGCTTAACCGCGTATCTTTCCTATGGCGGCGCTCCGCTCAGGGACTCGCTTGTCAACGTGGCGCTGAACAACGTATCGTCTGCCACCGTCCTGACGGACTCGAGCGGAGGATTTGCGCTGTACGCGCCTTTCCATCTCGGCAGGAATGTGCTATCCTTTCAGTACGAAGGCAGCAAGGCCACGCGCTCCTTATATTATTTCGGCAGCCTTTCCGGCCTGGCGCTCATCCCCATAGGCGCGGCATTCTACGCCGCGTTAAGGAGGTCTTCAAGGTTCGCTTCCGCCAACAGCGATGTGACGCTGAGTTATGCGCCCGATTCCAGCGTTCTAGGTGCCGAAATCAGCAGAGAGCTGGTGTGCGGCATCGCGGCAAGGATGCGCGGAAGCAACGCGTACGCATTTAAGGGGCTGCCTCCCAGCGTGGACGAAGTGTCAGATTGCGTGAAGGAGCTCACCGGCGCCGCAAGCGCGCCGTACGTGAGGGCGGCCGCCGCCCGCGCCTGTTTGGACGCGTACTATGGGGTTCTGTGCATCGGCACGCTCCCCTACAGGGAAGTCGTGGCGAAAAAGCTCTACGAATCCGCAATAAATTGCGGCGCGTACTCTGCAATCGGAAGCAAGTCGATACGCGGGTTCTTCAAGCGTAACGGCATAGTGCCCTTCATGGACTACGCCGCCGCGCCCGCTGCATTGAGGACGAGCAAGCTGAGCATAGCTGTGCTTGGCATGGAGGGCTCTGCGCTTCGGGCTCTCTCATTAAGGGCATCGCGTAGCTCGTCGTTCCTGCTGTTTAACGAGCTGAATGGCCTCGTCGATGTGGTCAAATGCTGATAGGCGTCGAACGTTATGTGGCGAGGATGGGCTTGGCGATCTGCATCGTGCTGCTGAATGCCGGTGCGCTGCTCCTATCCATCAGCGGCGAAGAAAGCAGTGCTCACACCTGCTCAATCGCAAGAGATACGATGCTCGGCGCTTTCCTGCTGGCGTTGATATCGCTGCTCGTGTACGTTTGGTGATTCCATGTTAAGAAACATAAGGTCTTTCTACTCCGGCACAAGCGCGTTGGAGCCCATATTTCTTTCCTCTGCGGATGCCTTTTCTGCCTTTTCCCTCATTTTTGGTATCTCTGAGGCGTCCGCCCAGCATTACACCAGCAGCCTGGCCTTCGACCTGGCAATCCTGATTGCGGCGTTCTGCGCTTCTTTCGCATATTTTAAGTTCTACAAGACGGAGGCGCCCCGGGCGCGGCGCCTTACCCTGCTCTCGAGCATGCTGCTCTCCCTCCTGCTGATGGGTGCGATTGTATGAGTGTGCTGTCAGCGTTCAGGGTAACGGCGCTTCCGAACAAGGAAATCAACAAGGGCGCATTCTTCGAGGCTCTAGGTGCGAACGCATTTGCAATCGTCTACGATTTCAGCCTCAGGGTGACCTTCCTGTGCGTCGCAGCCGGAATCGCAGACGATAAGGTGCGCGCGGTAGAAAGGCTTATTCCTGGGATCTGCTTCGCAGAGGAGCGATGCCACGAACTGGAGCGCTGCGCCTGCACAAGCGCGTTTTCGTGCTACCGGAGCGCGGAGAGCTGCGAGGTTCCGCCCATGCACGATGTATTCGACAATGCGCCAGACAATGGGTTTATCGCCTTGCTCTTCGTGCCGTCAAGCGAGCGGGAACTCGAAGAGGCAAAATCCCATGCCGAGGCGATGCTGAGCAGCAAGGAGGTGCGGGAAACGCGCTCGATGCCTGAGCCTTTCAGCAGAAGATCAGCATTCTCGACACAGCGCGAGCTCTTCACAGCATCCGAGGAGACCGCGTTCCTCAACTGTGTTTTGGCATCCATGAACAACGCCGTGCTCACCAACGGCCTAGCATACAAGTTCTTCCTCCTATCGCCTTCGGCAGACCGCTATGCGAGAGAGTACATAACCTCGCGTTTCCTGGTGCTCAAGGAGTTTGCAAGCAGTCCCGGCTTCGATGAGCAGGCGCGGGCGCTCTGCAGGGCGAGAGCGTTTCCGCTTGATACTGGCTACCTTGCGAATTTCCTGAACTTCTACGGTTCCAGCAAGCTGAGCTACGTGGTCCCCACCCGTAGCCCAGATCCAGCAAGCGGAATAGCCATAGGCACATTCATGAGCGGCGGCGTCGCAGACAGCCGTTTTCCAGTGCGGATATCCGCATCTACGCTGAACCTCGGCGCGATAATAACCGGGCTTCCCGGCAGCGGCAAGACGAGGGCGGCCATGGCGGTCATCGAGGGCATTCGAGAAAGTATGCCAGCCGCGCGCACGCTCGTCATCGCGCCAACAGATGAATGGGACGGCTTCGCGTTGGCTCATGGCATGTGCCTGGTAAGGCCTTATGCTGACGGAGTCCCAATCAATTTCTTCAGATGCCCTGCTGGGCTTAGCAGGGAACGGTTCTACGAGAGCCTCGCACTGGTAATCGCCGCCGCATCCAACGCCGGTCCGTATGAGAATCCTATGGTGCAGTGCCTTTTGAATGCGTTCAGAAGAACCTATTCCCTAACAGACAATCCAGACCCCGTCTCTGTTTATGATGCCATAGAAGAATCTATAATGCGCTTCCATGCGAAAAAGACGAATGCAGGGGTAAAATATACAAAGCATGGCGAGAACATAAGGTCCTCCTTGGAAGGCCTGCGCGCGATACTGAGCCGGCCAGAGTATTCGCTGCGCGATGGCCTAAAGGTCGAGGACCTTGCCGGCAAAGGTGCAGTGTTCGACGTTTCGGAAGTGAGCGGGGAGAAGAAGCCCTACGTGTACGCGCTGCTGCTCAACCAATTGTATGCGATTGCCGCGGGCTTCGATGCAAAAGGCGATGACGAGCTGCGGCTCCTGATATGCCTGGAGGAGGCGCAAACCGTGCTGGGTAGTAAGGATTCTGCCGCCATTCAGGATTTGAAGCAGCGCATACAGGACTTCAGGAAGCAGGGTGTGGCTCTGATGCTGCTTGCGCACAACGTAACGGACATAGAGCAGGGCGTGCGCAGATTGTGTCAGACCAAGCTATACCTGAGGCAGGCGCCAGACGTCGCCGCCGTAGCGGTTAACGATCTGGTATTTACCTATGCGGAAGAGAAAGACGTTTCCCTGAAGCTCAAGCTCTTGGACTCCCGAATAGGCGCCTTCAGCTACATCGTGAAGCAGGGTCCCGAGAAGCTTGCGCAGGACACCATATTCATAAGGACCGCCGAGTATTCGCCCAAGGAAGGCGCGCGCGGCAACCCTGTCGTAGACTACCTCCGCGAAAGTGGAATTCGTACGCCTGCCATCATACGGTCCCAATTCAACGTATCCGTGGATTCCTCGGGCGAGGAAAGCAAACTGCAGCAGAGCTCGTGCTATGTGCGGCTTCAACATCTTGGCGACGAGGTGTTTACGCACAAAATAGGCGCCGAATGCGCAATAACGCAAGAGCTCATAGACGGCATTGACTATGTAGTCCAAATCCTTGATAGGCGCATGCGCGCAATCCAAGAATTCAAGATAAAGGCATGCCCAAAAATAAACTTGCGCATCTGCGCGGAATCGATTGACGTTTCATAGCTCCTGGCCACATAGGTCTTTATACGTGAATATGGATGCAATACACGTTTCACTTCTGTGAAACAGGTTTCAATAAACCTCTTATACCAAGAGTCGCCATTTTCTATCATGTTGGTCACCAAATAACCAACATACGGCAGGCGTTTAAACCCACCTGCCGTCTTCAGAGTAGAGGAATTCTACAGAGCCCAGAAATGCCTAAATGGAAAATACCTTCCTGAGATGGCAAGCTTTTTATTCTTGTATCACGAATATACTGTATCGCATAAAGTCACTGTGCTTTTGCTGTGCATGCATCAATTCATGCAAATTTTGGTGTGCTTATGGGCGCATATAGATACATAAACGAGACGTTTCAGAGGGAGTACAAGGAACGCAGCCAATTACTGAAGAACAGGATATCCGCATGGGCCAAGGAACCGCCGGTGCTAAGGATAGAAAAACCAACCAACCTTGCAAGGGCGAGGGAGCTCGGCTACAAGAGCAAACAGGGAGTTGTTGTAGCAAGAGTACGCGTTCTTGGCGGCCTCAGGAGGAGAAGGGCTGTAGCAGGCGGCAGGAAGCCATCAAGGAGCGGTCAGTTCTTTTCATATGACAAATCCCTGCAGAGCGTGGCCGAGGAGCGCGCGGCAAGGAGGTTTTCAAACTGCGAAGTGCTCAATTCCTACTATGTGGCGCAGGGAAACAGCTACAAGTTCTTCGAGGTCATATTGCTAGACAGGAACAGCGCAGCCATAGCAGGTGACAGCCTCTATGCAAGCGTTGCCGCAAAACGCGGCAGGGCTTACAGGGGCCTTACCTCCTCAGGAAGGAAGCACAGGGGCCTGCTGAAGAAAGGCTTCGGAACAGAGAAGAACAGGCCAAGCGTGCGCTCAGGCAGGCGCGGCCTGCAGAACATGTGAGCTCATGCGGGCAAGCATGATAGTCACTGGCAGGGTTCAGGGCGTGGGCTTTAGGAATTTTGTAAGGGGCAGGGCGCAGCGCCTCGGCGTGAAAGGAATAGTCAGGAACAAGAAAGACGGCACAGTGGAAATATTCATCGAATGCAGGGATGTTGAACAAGCAAGGCAGTTCACAAATGCGATAGCAGACAAAGGCCTTTCCTCTAATGCAGCGGTCAGCGGTGTGGATTTCTTCGAGGAGGGAGATCCGAAATACAGGAAGCCCTGGAAGGAATACGGCGAGAGTTTCATAATAGACAACACAAAGAACGAGTGAATGTACAGCGCATCGCTGAAG
>CAYNNI010000058.1:0-5180 GCA_964398805.1 Microcaldota archaeon
GGAGAACAGGATAGCAACCGCAAGGCTGAAAGTGCCAGCGGAGTGAACTCCTTCTGGAGGGATATAGGATATGAGGTTGTCAGACCAAGACGTAAAATCCGAAAAGGCGATATTGGTCACGCTAAAACAACTATGTTCGCAAGAACTACTGCGGGGCACGCAGGAAGTAACGCTTGAGGAAACGGACAAAAAGAAGTTCCGTCGTTGAACCAAGAAGCCCACACCCTTCAGGGGCGGGAGTGTGTCACAGCATATCGTATAGCTTCGGTGCATCCATGGCGCTCAAGAATCAAAAATCAATGGCTGCGGCCGCTGTAGCGCTCGCGATAGCGGCCTGCTACCTGCTCATCGTCGAGAGCACCGTCAGCATATTGGTCCGGGCAGCGCTTGCCATCCTGGTGCTCGGCGTGGCCGGCACGGTCATACAGCGTTCCTTCTCGTTCAACGGCGGATACGGCCTGTACCTGCTCGCGAGCAGGAAGGGCCTCAGCTCAATAGACCGGCTGTCCCGGCGCAACAGGGCGTTCTGGGACGCTCTTGCCATGTGGGGCTTCGTCCTGGGCTTCGGCCTGGCCAGCTATCCGCTGCTGCGCGGCCGCCTTGACAAGAGGGTCTTCGCCTTCGGGATGCTGTCTCTTGTGGCGATGTTCTTCCTCATAGTGCCATACCTGGGCGAGGCGCTGCAGTTCATAAACGTGCCTATGGTGCAGAGCAGCGCATCCACGACAGTCTCTCCGCAAGCAGGGCTTCTCATCTACCTGATAGACGCGCTGACCTTCGTTGTCGGTTTCTCCGGATTCGCTATCACGTCCATGGCGTACAGCGGAGGCCTCATACTCCTGAGCGTCGGGCACTTCCTCGTGGCTGTGATTTCCGGCTCTTCCAACCCGTCAGGCCAGCTCAGCTCGGTGCCTGGCGTAGTGCCGATAATACCCGGCATAGACATACCGCTCGTGGCGGGCATAGCAGCGCTGGTCGTACTGCTCACAGTGCACGAGCTCTCGCACGGCGTGCTCTCGAGGCTGTCCAAGGTCAGGCTCAAGTCCCTCGGCCTGCTGATGTTCGGCATACTTCCTGTTGGCGCGTTCGTGGAGCCGGACGAGCGCATGATCAAGAAGCTGGACGCGAAGAGGCAGACCAGCATATTCGCGGCCGGTATAGCCGCGAACTTCATAGCGATGGTCGTGTTCTTCCTGCTGATGCTGGTAATCATGGTGGTCGTCGCGCCCAAGGTATACTCCTACGGCATTGTGGTGAGCAGCGTCACCCCAGGATACCCTGCTTACAACGTCATAACGCCCGGCTCCCAGATAGTCCAGTGGAACGCCGTGCAGGTGACGAATGTCACCACTCTACAGGAAGCTGCGTCTGCCGACGCGCCGAACAGCATAGTCACTGTCGTGACTAGGCAGGGGAACAACCTCGGCGTGTATATGATAAAGGCAGTGCCCTCTCCGGAGAACTCGTCCAGAGGCATCATCGGGGTCGGGCTCAGCTACAGCCCCATAGTGCGCGGCGCGCTCGCGAGCTTCGTATACTTCCTGTACACCCTGTTCGCGCTCTCGATGCTCCTCAACTTCTTCGTGGCAGTGTTCAACCTGCTTCCCATACCCGGCCTTGACGGCTGGTCCATCTACAGGGTCAACATAAAGAACAAGCGGCTTGTGCGCGTCTTCACCGCGCTGGTGCTCGTCGCCATAGGGATAAACGCGCTCCCGTGGCTGTTCTACCTCTAGACTCCCCGCAACGCGCCTACAGCTCCGAAATCGATGGTCGAGCCGTAGCCCACTGCTATGGCGTGCATCCTGTCCACGTCAGCGTTCCTCAGCACAGGTGAAAGGAGCCTGCTGCGCAGGACCGAGTTCACCTCCGTACCGGACGAGAAGTAACCCGCCGCCGGCATGACTAGCAGCGGCCTTCGCCCGAGCGTGCCGTATAGGAAGCACCGCAGTCTCTCTCGCTTTCCTGAGCTGCCGGTTATGCCTATCACAGGGTGTTCGTGGCCCATTATCAGGGCACGTGTTCCCGTGCCCACCTTCGGCTTGCTGTCTCCGTGGAAGAAGAGATAGCCGCCAATATCCGCCTGATCCCTGTAGACCTTCAGCTCCCAGCGGCCAGCATATCTCTCGATGAAGTTGTCGTGCTTGCTCTTGACCAGCGCCAGCTCGACTCCGCACCTCTTCGCGAATTCCACCAAGTCGTACAGCTCGTTGAACTCGTCGGTTATAACATCAGAGAAGGTATTCTTTATGTCTCCCACGACCATGACCCTCTTCGCCCTCGTCTGTCTGAGCGCGCTCTCGAGCGTCTTCATTATGCGGCTTAGGTTCACCTTCGGAAGGAACGCGCCGCTGTTCGCCATCGCGCCTTCGTAGCCGAGGTGCAGGTCGGCCACGACAAGCAGTCCCAGACTGCGTATGTGCGCTACCGGCATGCCGTCCAGGAGCGCTATGTCGCGCGTGAGCTTCATATTCCCCAACTTTCATATTACGTAATCTTTCTTCATTTCCACTAGAGTCATATTCTTCAGATAAGATTCCACCTAAAGAAGATGAACATGCACTTATTTTTATCCAAGCCGAAACCCGTGACTGTACTGGAGATTCGTAAATTTGACGAATCAGGCACAGTAATGGCGCTGCTCACGCCATCGAACTGCGCCGCGTACTGCGGCAGCTGCCCGCTGCACACTCCGCCAAGGTTGATGCACGCCGTACTTCCAGGACCGTAAGGTCTTATGACTTGGCAAGAGCCTGGACGCGCTCTCGGAGACATCACACCGCTGAACGCCCCAAGCCGGGAAAGTGCGGCCAGCACTACGGATATTATCAGTATCGCCCATCCGTATGTCACGAGGCACTCCATGGCGGACTGGGACCTTAATTCGCGCCTTTTCATAGACCTCCAGAGTAATGCGATGGAAAAGGATAAATCCTCCTCTTAGGAATTTGACGTTTTATTCCGGGAAGTGCACGCGCTTCAACGGTTTGCTGTTTATCCTCTGCATCACGAGCTCGTGAAGCCTCTGCAGGTACTGGTGCCTCTCCTTCATCATCACGACGTCAGCATGCCCGAACGTTAGCAGGTAGTGCGAGAACGGCGAGGGCACCTGCGTCTCGATGGCCCGGTGCCGTATCTTCTTGTCCCGCATCGCCTCCAGCACAGCCCGTGCCCTCGGAAGGTCCATCACGTCCTCGAATATCTCCCTGTAGGTCTCCTTAATCACCGGGAAGTTTGGGTCTATCTCCTCTGCTGCCTTCAGGAGCAGCTGCGAACTCATCTGCTGCCTGCGCACGGATATCTTGTAGCCTTTGTAGTTGCGCAGTATCATGAAGCTCCTCGCTGCGACATGCCTGAACCTCCTGCGCATCATCTCGGTCCTGCGTATGTTGCGGCGCAGCATCTGCGCCATGCCAATGGAGTTTATCTCCTCTATCAGCTTGTTCAGCAGCCTGTCGCTGACATTGACCTTCTCCTCAGTGGAAAGCACGAAGCCGTTGTCGCTCACCATTATGCCGAGTTCGGCACCGAGCATGTCCGCGAGCACCACTGCGAACGCCCTGGACAGCGCGTCATTGACGCGCCTGCCGAAAAGCGCGTGGAACACTATGTAGTACCTGTCCTCGCTTATGTCCTTCGTGGACTCGACAAGCACGAGCTTGTTCGTCGGGACCTCTCCGCAGAACATCAACTGCTCCAGGAAGTAGCCGAATATCGCGTGCTTGGCGTTCTCGTCCATCGGAAGCCTGCTGAGGTACTCGTCTATCTCTTTCGGAACGCCCGCAGTACTTGGAGCCTTTTGCTTCCTGCCCTTAAGGTGCGCTTCGACTCTCTTGGCGAGCTCTGCCCTGAACTCTCCTATGTCGCTCGCGAGCTCGAAGCTCAGCGGCAGCTGCTCCGAGAACCACGGCGGTATCGTCGGCGAGCTGGCGTCCGACCTTGCCACGTGCGCGCGCATCCCGTCTGCACGGTCGAACCGGTAGAGCCTGCCTCCCAAGCTGAAGACATCGCCCTCCTTGAGCTCCATGAGGAACTCCTCCTGTATGCTCCCGATCCATTTGCTGCCCTCGTAGACGTTCACCGCTACCTCGTCAGGGATGGTGCCGAGGTTGAGCATGTATATGACGCGCGCCATCTTGCCGCGCCTGCCGAACATGCCCTCCTTCTCGTCATACCAGATCTTGCCGTAAACGCGCCGGCTCTCCAGGCCAACGTAATTGCCCGCAAGGTAGCTAAGCAGCGCGTCGAAGTCGCTGCGCTGAAGGTCGTGGTAGGCATAAGCCTTTCTGACGAGCGCGTATGCGTCGTCCGCGCTCCATTTCTTCGTGAGAGACATGCCCACTATGTGCTGCGCCAGCACGTCAAGCGCGTTCTGCGGCGTTACGAACGAGTCAAGCCTGCGCTTCATCGCAGAGTCGAGCATGACCGCGCACTCCACCAGGTCGTCGCGGTTCAGCACGATCATCTCGCCCTTCGCCACTGACTTGAAGATGTGCCCCGAGCGGCCTATCCTCTGCACAGCCCTGGTCACGCTCTTCGGGGAGCCCAGCTGCAGCACGTTGTCGATTGCGCCTATGTCTATCCCGAGCTCGAGGCTTGTGGAGGAGACTACGCACTTCAGCGCGCCCTTCTTGAGCATCTCCTCAACCTCCAGCCTTGACTCCCTGGAGAGGGAGCCGTGATGGGCTGCTATGTCTTCTCCGTACCCGAAGCGCTTCTTCAGGTTGAGGATTACGCGCTCTGTCCCGCTCCGCGTGTTCGTGAATATCAGCGTCGTCTTGCTGCTCTTTATTATGGCGTTGACCTCGTCGTAGAGGGCCTTGTCTATCTCGCCCTCGTCGGTGTAGATCATGTCCTTGACCGGACTCAACGCCTTGACGTCCATCCTCTTGCTCCAGGAAGCGTCAACAATGGTGCATTCGTTGGGCGAGTCTCCTTCGTAGCCCACTAGGTATCTGGCCGCCTCGTCCAGCGGGTAGAGCGTGGCGCCCATGCCCACCATGGCTATCCTGTGGCCGATTATCTCCTTCAGGCGCTCCACGCTGAGAGAAAGGTGCACGCCGCGCTTGTTGTTCGCGAGCTCGTGTATCTCGTCGATTATTATGAACTCCACCTTCCTCAGGTTCTCGACGAACCTCTCGGAGTTTATCATTATGGCAAGGCTCTCCGGCGTCGTGACC
>CAYNNI010000059.1:0-10739 GCA_964398805.1 Microcaldota archaeon
GTTCATGAAAAGGTGGGGCGCCGAGGTCTCGAATTACGGCAACAAGCTGGACTCCGGCGCCAGGAGGACGAACAGGATAGCGAGCGATTACCTTGCAGGGGCGCGAACAAGCGGCAACTTCATATTCCTGAACTACGGCGAGGCGCACGAAGCGTATCCCACTAAACTGGTCACCGACCGCTACGTAGAGCAGAACCGCTGGCTCTACATAAGCGGCGTCGTCGACAAGAAAGACGCGGAGTTCATAAAGCTGGCGTACGGGAAGCGCGTAAGGTACCTCGACAAGAGGGTGGGCGAACTCCTCTCCGTGCTGAAGGACAGGGGGCTCCTTGGCAATGCGCTGGTGATAATCACCGGGGACCACGGGCAGGCGTTCCTGGAGCACGGCCTGATGTACCACGGGATGTTCCCCTATAACGAGATCGCAAGGGTGCCGCTGATAATAGGGCGCTTCGTAAACGGCAAGCAGGTTCGGTCAAGGCGCGTGGTCGAGAAGCCAGTGTCGCTGTCCGCGCTCTACGACTACATCCTAGGCATGGCGAGCGGCAGGCGCCCTGCGGATTCGCTTGTCCAAAGCAGGAAGTTCACGTTCTCCGACCACACAGGCACGGACATATTCAACCCCTCGGACGTCTACGAGATCAAGGCCCTCAAGGACAGGTCTGATTATCTCAAGAGGCTTTACGAGCTGAAGAAATACCACAACACCTTCGCGACCGCGGTGTACAGCGGCAGGCTCAAGCTCATACACTTCTTCAGCCCCAAGATAAAGGACGTGATGTTCGACACGCGCAGCGATCCTGGGGAGACCCGGAACGTAATAGGCGAGCATAAGAAGGAGGCAAGCGCAGCAGTTAAAGCCGCAGAGGGCGATGATTGTTAGGTATGCAAATGTCCAGGCAACGCATCAGCAAGAACAACGTGATCAACGGCATCTACACGAACCTGTACCTGCTGTTCCCCAGCCTGATAAACTTCATATACAAGGTAGACTACGAGCTCGCTTTCAAGAACTCGCGCGTCTACCTGGACAAGCCCATATCCCTCATGAAGCGCATCCGCATAGGCGAGAACTCCTCAAGCAGCGGCATACTGCGCGCCATAACCTTCTCACCCAAGGACACCGAGATCGAGATCGGAAAGCACGTGCGCTTCGGGGAGAACTGCTGGCTCATGCTGAACACCAGGCACACCCCCAAGTTCGTAAGCAACCACATGAACGGCCTTTTCCTGGACAGATTCTCGGGCATCGAGGAGAAGCTCTACCTCTCGCACAGGCGGGACAGGGGCGCAAGCATCAAGATAGGCAACGACGTGTGGGTCGGCGCCAACGTCGTATTCATAGGCAGCCTCAGCATCGGCGACGGCAGCGTCGTAGCTGCGGGCTCGGTCGTAAAGCGCGACGTCGAGCCGTATTCCATAGTCGCTGGGGTGCCCGCAAAGCCCATAAGGTACAGGTTCGACGAGCGCATCCGCAACGCGCTGCTCAGGATAAAGTGGTGGGATTGGCCCGAGGAGAAGATACTGGACAACCTGGAGCTTTTCTACGATCCGGACGAATTCATTAAAAGATTCGGCGGTAATAAGGTTTCAGGGAAATAACGAGATAGGTCGCATGTCTCGATTCACGCTCAGGGTGCTCGCACGAAGATAGGAATAGCCGGCGCAGGCGCATGGGGCAGCAAGGTCATCGAGGAGTACGCGCAGCTTGCGCGCGAGCGCAAGATAGAAAGCGTGCACGTCTACGACGCGGAAAGGTCCCGGCTAGCGCCCTACGAGCGCAAGGAGCCGTTTGTCGTGTGCAAGAGCTTCGAGGAGCTGCTCGGCAACGTGGACGGCGTGCACCTGTGCGTGCCCAACGCGCTGCATTACGGCTTCGCGAAAGCAGCGATGGAGCACGGCAGGCACGTGCTGGTGGAGAAGCCATTCACCACCGACACGAAGGAAGCGCAAAGGCTGCTCGAGCTCGCGGCCGAAAAGAACGTGGTGCTGGAGGTCGGCCACATATACAGGTTCGCTGCCGTTCTGAACAAGGTCGCGGAGCTGTACAATGCGGGCTACTTCGGCAAGGTGCATTACATAAACTTCTACTGGACGCACTTCATGCAGCCATCGCCGAGCACCGACGTCATGTGGGACCTGCTTCCGCACCCGCTGGACATGTACAACATCATCACCGGCCTGTGGCCCTCCGGCTTCGCGGGCACGACAGCACCGATACGGGGCAACAAGTTCGATGAGGTCACGTTCATAGAGTCCAGGCCAAGGGCCGGGCCTATCTCTGCTTATCACATGAGCTGGCTCAGCGCGATAAAGAGGCGCGACATAGAGGTAATAGGCTCAAAGTGCAGCGCGTACGTGAAGGCCGTTGACCAGACCATAGAGATATTCAACCCGGACGGCACGCACAGTGAGATACCTGTCGTGAAGAACAACACCATACGCGACGAGGCGCTGAACTTCATAGCCTCGATTAGCGCGGGAAAGAGCAGGATCAACACCGCCGACCTCGGCGTCAGGACCGTGGAGCTCATCCTCCAGATAAAGGGCGCTTTCAGGCACTACACGCTCTACCTGCTCAAGACGCTGCTCAAGCTGTAAGCTGCAGCGCGGCTACTTCTGGAAGAACGCTTTCACGCAGTCTGCGATGTACTTTGCCTGTTCGTCTGTAAGGAATTGGTGCACCGGTATGCTGAGCTCCTCCCTCGCGATGGCCTCCGCGTTCGGGAACATGCCCTCCTTGTAGCCCATCGCCATGTAAGGCTTCTGCATGTGTATCGGTATCGGGTACTGCACCCCGCACTCTACCTCCTTGGATTCAAGATACGCCTTCAGCGCGTCCCTCTGCTTCGTACGCAGCGCGTACATGTAGTACGCGGGCTTCACGTCCGCGCTCTCCCCTGGAGGGATCACAAGATCGCCCACCCCCTCAAGCATCTCGTTGTAAATCTTCGCCACGACCCGCTTGCGCTGTATCCACGCGCCGAGCCTCGAAAGCTGCACGTTGCCTATCGCTGCGCTGACCATGCTCATCCTCTCGGTGTAGCCTATGCGGTCGAATGCGTACTGGCTTCCCTCCTGCCTGCCGCAGTCCTTGAGCGACCGCACGGCCTTCGCAACCTGCTCGTCGTTCGTAGTCACCATGCCGCCGTCCCCGCACACAGTCATGTTCTTCGACGGGAAGAACGAGAATGCCGCAACGTCACCAAGATTGCCGGCCATCTTCCCGTAGTATTCCGTTCCGTGCGCCTGGCAAGCGTCTTCCAGCACGTGCACGCCGTACTTGTCGGCAATCTCATTAATGCGCTTCATGTTCGCGGGATAGCCGTACAGGTGCACGGGTATTATCGCCTTCACCTTGCCCTTTTTCTCCTTTATGAGCGCCTCCGTCTTCTCGGGATCTATGCAGTAATCGTCAAGGCCGGTGTCTGCGAACACGATATCCGCGCCCCTGTGTATCGCGGCGTTCGAAGTCGCTATGAATGTGGAGGGTGTGGTTATAACGCAGTCCCCCTTACCTACGCCCATCGCCTCCAGCGCGATTATGAGCGCTGCGGTGCCGCTGTTGACGCTGACAGCGTGTTTGGTGCCTACGTACTTTGCGAAATTGCCCTCGAAGTCGCTGAGGCTCTTGCCCTTGAGGAACCATCCTGCCTTGAGAACGCCAACTGCTGCGCTGATCATTTCCTCGTCGCAGACAGGCTCTGTGAGATGAATCTTTGCCATTGTCAACCCTCGCGATTTATTGCGCGCGGAGCGTATTTACCTCTTTTGTCTGCGCTGCGCCCTGTACTGCGCAGTGAGAAGCTCCATCAGCAGGCCGAGGCCCTGCTTCTTGTCCGCGTACTCCCTGTTCATGAGCTGTATGTGCCTCTCATCGTCAAGGTGCAGGAACTTGGTTATGCCGACGTCGTTTATTATCTCAGCTATCTCGAAGTTCTCGTCTCCGTCGGGCTCGTTCCTCCAGGCCCGCAGCCTCCGGATATAGCGCGCTGCGGAAGGCAGCGCGTCCAGCAGCGACCCGATGTCGTGCGCCTTGGCGGAGTAACCTACGTTCATGAACAGGCGCAGGAAGAAGTAATCGAAGTTGCTTATCTCATTATCGGGATTCCTGAAGGTTATCGCCTCGTAAAAGCGGAGCCAGCCTTCTGTCACTCTCGAGAGAAGCCGCGAGCCCGCGCCCCTGCTCCAGACCGTGGCCTTCGAAACGTAATCGAGCACGCGCGTGTTGTACTGCCTGTACGAGAATCTCTCATACTTCTCCATGCGGTGGTATTCCATCTTCTCGTGCTCCATCAGCTCCACCACGTGCTCCATGTAGAGGTCATCATCCTCAACAATCTGTATGCCGCCCCTCACCTTTGGCTGCTCGTGGATGAGCCCCTTGAACTCGACCGCTCCTTTCTTGAAGAGATGTACCTGCCATGTGAAGGACTTGCCCCTGCTTTCCTTCGTGACCTCCTCGTAGCGCCTTATCGCTATCACCGGCTTGGTCGCGCTGCTTATCATCCCTCTGATCTTCTTGTGCAGATTCGTGGAGAGCCTCTCGTCGAGGTCAAGGTATAGCACCCAGTCGTTCGCGCACTTGCCTATGCCGTACATGAAGAGCGGGTCCGGATAGCCGATTGCGATGGTGTGGTAGACCTTGAGCTTCCTGGTCTTTTTTGCCGCGTAGTCCAGCCTCCTCTTCTCCTTGCCGTCGCTAGAGTCCACGACCACTATCTCGTCGGCGATGTCGTCCAGGTCTCTGACGAACTGCATTACCATGTCGAAGTTGTTCCTGGAGAATGCCACTATGGACAGCTTTTTCATTTGGACACCATCGCGGCTACTTCGCCCTCTTCGTGCTCCACACGAAATAGTACGGGTATATTGGGTGCAAGAGCCATTTTATCCCCATTCTTATGATGTTGGTGTCGCTCCTTTTTGCGACCGCCTTGAAATAAGATACGCTTTTAATGCCTGGAAACCTTATTATCTTGTGCTTAAAGGCCTTGACAAAAGTGAGATCGGTCCCTGAAACCATCTCCTTCCACTGCGCCGGAGAGCTCTCCCGTCCGTCCTCAACCGCCAATATCGAGCCACCATCCACAAGGTGCTTGCTTGCGGTCCCGTACAGCTCGCGATGTATGCGCCATCCAGGATCGCAACTGTTCACATCCGCCTCATACCTGCTCTCGCTGCCGTTCCTGTGCGGCGGGTTGCTCACGATGAGGTCCCATGATACGTTTTCCGGCACGCTCTTGAATACATCAGAATGGTATGCAGTGACCTTGTCCTCCAGGTGATTGTCCTCTATCGTTTTTCTGCAGGCTTCCACTGCAAGGGGATTTATGTCGATAAGGGTAAGGCTGTCGCACAATCCGCTAGCCAGCAGTCCCAATCCTATGAATCCGTTGCCTGCGCCAAGGTCGCAGACGCTGCGCGGGTGCGCAAACAATTTCCTGACTACAGGTATGAAATCCTGCCCGAAATCCATGCCGCTTAACGCAGTGCCCTGATGGTAGCTTAGCGTGTATCCGCGGAATTGCATCTGTTCCATTCTATCTCCATAACTTTCGCGCAATGCGGGCCTGCACCTAGACTTTCCAAGCGCATATGAACCCGATGTCTTTCCAGAAGATCCCTTTCCTTCCGAACTTGACCGTCGCTTTAAAGCCCTTCAAAGTCAGCATTCTAAGCATTTCCCTTCTGGTGTTGTGGTACTTCAGTTCTATCCTATAGACGTTGCGCAAGTCCGCACCCTTGAAGATCTTGATCTCGTCGCCCTCGCAATCGCATTTTATTACCACTCTTGCCAGCCCGCTCAGTTCCCTTTCCAGCGTGGTAGTGGGGATCTCTACCCCGCGTGTGGCTTTCGTAGCATCCAGGACGACATTCGGCGTCCCTCGGAGTCCGGCAGCGCTTGTTACCGTCCCCTTCCTGTCGGTCACTGCCTTATTGACCATGTTTATCTTGCTCCTGTACGGGGAAGCCTCCACGTTCCTGACTGCCCTTTTATAGCTCGAGAGGATGGGCTCGTAGGCCATGACTTTCTTTATCTCCCTCTGCATCGCCAGATAAACTGCCGTCTCTCCTACATATGCCCCGATGTCTATCGCGACGGTGCCAGGCCGCAGTCCCTGAACGAGCCAGTGATAAGGCTGGTCAATGAACACGTCCCTTATTACTGTGGCATCCATAAGATTCGTCCTTATGTTTGTCAGCTTCCCCAGCATGTCCTTCGGATTCTTCAGCAGCATCAACAGGTCCTGTTTCAATGTCATTTGCAACCACCTTATCGAGAGCATGCTTTTTAGCATCCGAGTCTGCTGTTCCGGCTTGCGTCATGCGCGTAGTCGCCGCTTCCATACCCCAATCCGCGTCCGACGAGCTTCATGGAGATGGCCGGCATTCTGAGCGACAGGTTCGGCACGCCGTATCTCGGCATGTAGTTGCCCTTGACCGCCTGCCTGGCGCTGCGGAACATGCTTATTATGGTGGGATTCCTGTGCAGGGGCTCGTACTCTATGAGTTTCCAGCGGATGTAGTTCGCCCAGACTCCTATGTTCGCGCGGATTCCTGCCTCATGCAGTTCGCCCCCTATGTTCAGGAAATTCTTGAACTTCCTGTTGTTCACGACCACCACGCCCCCTCCGCAGCCCGACAGCGGCTTTGAGCCGCCGAAGCTGTAAAGGGTGAAATCGAAGCGGCTGTTCGGGTAATTCGGGTGCTTCGCGTTGTCCTCTATGGAATAAACCCCCGCGGGCGGAATCGTGCTGCTGTCTGTCGCAAGCAGCACATCGCCCTTTTTAATTCCCTTCATGCCGGTTTTGTAGTAAACGACGCGGCAACCCGCAAGCTTCGAGGCCAAGCGAACTACCTCGCATATGCCGTCCGGCAGGAAGACCGTGCCGGATCTGTGCGTGCGCTTCAGGTACCTCAATATGTAGTACACGCCGTTCCGCGCGTTATAGAAGCTCGTCCACCTGGCCTTGAACTTCGCATCGAAGAAGGCCGCAAAGCTCTCGCCGCTCAAGAGCGGCGCAAGCAGGCTCACCACAAGCGAAGGGCGCTTGTACTCTATTCGTGTTGGTTGCCGCATTTCCTAACCAGCTTCCGATTATGACATGGCTGCGTGCCCTCTTTATGCGCGTTTTCTGTCGTGCAAAGGCACGTAAACTTTATGGTATGCATGGTATATTAGCTTGTATGCGAGTTTCGAGGTCGCGCCCCGGAACGCGAGCGTCCTCGCGGACCTGTAGCTCGTCAGGCTGCCCCCGAAGGACTGCTTGAAGAACGCGATATTCCTCTTCTTCTCTGTCTCGAAGTCTATGCCCCCGAAGTCGAACCACCTGAAGCCATTCTCCTTGCTCCATTTGATGAGCTCCAGCGTAAGCAGGCTTGGCGCGTTGGTCTCGAGCCCCTTGCCGTTCCACGCCGCGAGCCAGGAATATGTCTTGCCCAGTTCCCTATCGAGCAGGATGATCTCGAAGCCCAGAAGCTCCCCCCTCAGCCGCGCGGCGAACATCTTCGCTATGCCCGACCCGTACGCCATTCTCAGAAACCCGAGCTCTTGCGACCTGATTCCGTGGTGCGCACCGAATTCCGAAGAAAGTCTTGCGCATCCCTCCAGTTCGCCCTCTTTGACAGGACCTATCTCCACACCCTGACCCATGGCCTTCCTTATGTTCTGCCTCCGCTTCTTGTCCGGCTTTATTTCCTGCGCCAGGTCAACCAGCAGCTGCGGGGTGCTATAATTGCCTGCCGCCCTCGAGCGCTCCTGCCCTATGTAGTCTACTTGCAATATTGTCGGCACCCTGGCCAGGCCCGCAAGGGACTTGATTATCCTGTCGACCTCCCTGCCGCTGAGGCTCAGCTCGTGCCCTATGCCTACGTATACGTATATTATATCCTACGTATATCGCAGGCATCGGGCCGAAGGACTCTCTCCTGGCCTGCACGGCCAGGGGCGGCCCTCTATCTTTTATGAGGAACCTGCAGGCCGCGCCACTTCCTTCCTCCGCTTCCAGGAGTTCGCCGAATTCCCATGTCTGCGAGACGCCAGCCTTCCGGTGCCTGTCGTACGTTTCCCTGTCCAGCGTTTCGTCAGTCATGTCTGCACTTCGCTGCTACTTGTAATTGACCTTGAAGATGCGCGTGTCGCCGTTTATGAATACCGGCGTCAGCGTGACGTTGTCGTTGTCGTACGGGCAGGCGTAGTAGTTGCACAGGAAGGTTAGCCTGAAGAAGTTGCTGTTGAACAGGTCCGGGCCGAGCACAACACCGCCGCTTATCTTGCTGCCCGAGTAGGACACGAGCAGCGTGTAGTTGATGGCGTTGCTCTCCGAGTCCACCACGTTGTACGCGTTGTTCGAGGTGTTGAAGAACATCACGTGCTTCATGGGCAGGTACTGGTTGCTGCTGCCCGCGCCTAGGAACGCAACGAACTTGTTTGTTCCGTTCTTCTGGGGCTGCAGCATCATAAGCGCCTTGTAGTACGGCGGCGAGTGCGATGAGAACGTGTAGAACTTCGTGGTCTCGTTGCTGGTGATGTTGAGCGAGTCCAGGATTATGTAGCCGAACCTGCTCGCGTTCGTTATGCTGCCCTCCACGGCAAGGCCCCCTATCTCCTGGTACCAGAAGCTCCTCGAGACTATGTACTCCGGCTTTCCCACGCTGTAGAGGTACTGCGTGTCGTAGCTGCTGTTGAACAGGAACTCGGGCGCGCGGTAGATCCTGGTGTAGTTCTCCCCCCCGACGCTGTCCATGTAGCTGGTCCTGTTCGCCCAGCCCTCCACGACCGAGCCGTCGGGCCAGATCGCCCACACGGTGGCGTTGGCCGGCGTGTTGTTGCGCATCCACGCCATCGCGTCCAGGAACTGCGGATTTATTCCGTCCAGCTGGGTCGTGGTGTACGAGGCTATGTAAGTCGTGTAGATGTTGAAAAGCAGCATCGCGGCGATCAGCATGGCGTACACGTGCCCCAGCCTGATGCGCGCCTTCGCTGTCGCGTAAATGTTGTAAGCGAACGCAGCTGCGAGCGCCGCCGCGATGAGCGCGGCCGTGATCGCCATCACGAAGTTGCTTCCAGCAAGCTTGGGGACGATGTCAAAATACAGCACATACCCTATCACGGCGTCAAGGGCTACGGCTACCGACGCGACCGCCATCCTGTGCACTATGACTACGTCGCGCAAGAGCTTGCCGAGGGCGTACGCGCCGTACGCCGCGAGTATCGCCATCGGTATGGAGAGCAGCGCATTCCACCGTATCATGGCGCTCTGCAGCGCGATCGTGACCATGAAATATGAAAAGACCGCTACGAACCCCGGGCTCGCGTTCAGCGTCACCCCCTTTATCCTGAAGTGCTCCTTGTTGTGCATCTTGTGCGCAAACAGCACGAACAGCGCTATCGCGAGCGGGGCGAGCCAGAGCTGGAAGCTGAAGCTTGCGAACAGGAAGCCGTAATACGGGCTCTGGAGCTCCTGCGTCGTCTGGCCTATCGGCGTCCCTCTCGAGGACAGCCCAGCCACTGCCGCGACCTTGCTTATTTCCGCGCCGAAGCCTAGGATGAGCACCAGCGCAAGGGCTATTGCTGCCGCCACCATGGCGAACGCCCTCCTCTTCGCTGTCCCAATGAAGCCGATGCGGTGCCTGTTTCTGACCAGGTACACCGCGGCGAGGCTTCCTGCCATTACGGGCGCCCAGAACAGGAAGAAGGCGGTGCCGTTAAGAACGAGCCCAGGCCTCCCAAGCCCGGCAAACTCCCATACCTGCTCAAGCCCAAAGGTAAGCAGCAGTCCGGCAGCAAGGGTTGCGTTGACGCGCAGCGCGCCCTCGTCGGCTTTCAGGAAGCCGAACGCCAGCATCAGCAGCAGCGCGGTCATGTATATGACGACGATGAAGGGGGCGCCGTTCCACACCACTATGCCCAGGCTCAGGACGAACGCCGATGCCGCTGCGTTGGCGAGCAACTCCCGCCTGCCGCTTGACTTGTACGCCCTTAGCATGAACAGCAGGCTTACCATGAGGAACAGGCTTACGAAGGTGTCGCCCCTGTATACGAGGGCGGCGGTCCTGGCTATGTTGCCGCTGCTCACGCTCACGAAGAACATCGCCAGCAGGCCCAGTGCCCTGCTGTTCGCAAGGCTCTTCGCGAGGCAGTAAGCCAGAATCGCGTAAAGCAGGCCGAACAGCACCGGGAGGAGCCTCATGACGGTGTAGTAGCTTATGCCTGTGAAGCGGAGCAGGAAGTACGGTACGACCGTCATGTATATCAGGCCAGGCGCCTCGCCGATGGAGTTGTGCCACGGGAAGCCCGAGATGTCCAGCTGGCCGCTGACCGTGAAGTTGTTCATGACCGCCTGCCTTATTACAGAATAGTAGAAGAAGCCGTCCGGCTCGAAAAGGCCCTGGAAGCGCAGCATCGGCACGCGCATGAACACGTTCAGCGCAAGTATGCCGATGACCAGCGCAAGGAACCAGTACCTGCTGTTCAGATGCCTGGCGTAGCCTCGCAGATGCTCTGCCTTGTTTTCATCAGCCGCGTCATCTCCCATGCAATCAGAAGCAACTCATACTTTTGCATAAAGCATTATTAATGTGGCGCAAGAAACCGCCTCCCGCTTCTTGTCCGGCTTTATTTCCTGCGCCAGGTCAACCAGCAGCTGCGGGGTGCTATAATTGCCTGCCGCCCTCGAGCGCTCCTGCCCTATGTAGTCTACTTGCAATATTGTCGGCACCCTGGCCAGGCCCGC
>CAYNNI010000060.1:0-10907 GCA_964398805.1 Microcaldota archaeon
TATTTCAAGCTCAAACGTCTCCTGTATCACTATATAGGGTTTATGGCATATCGACCTAAGTCGTATCTCGTTGTCTTCCATTCTTCGCATAGGCTCCTTGCGCTCCCCTCTACCGGCATAGACCCCTACTTGCAAGACACCTGACCTTCAGTCAACGCAGCACTACGTATTCGTTCGCGTTCCCTGTCAGCTTTCTGATAAGCTCTACAATCGCCTTTATGCCTTGCAGTACTTGATCCCAAAATCCTTCCGCATCCTTATATCTCTTTTTATTTCCATTGAACCTATCTTCTATGATTGCCAACGTTGTTCTATCTGATGATGCGGATAGTTCATATGTTATTCTAGTATAATTGGATTCAATATCCTCTAATCCTAGTTCAAGCCCAAAATCAGATATTTGAAGAAGTTTTCTGGGTTCAATTTTAAGTATATATCCCTTATGGATTATTTCTCTCCCATTAGTTACCCCCTTCCATATTATAGAACTGCCTGGTTTCCAATCCGACGAAACTTCTAATCCCATCACCCATTGCTTGGTAACCTTCGGATCAGTCATCGCTTTCCATACCTTTGACGGTTTGGCATTTATCTCCACACTCTTCCGTACTATAAGTTCCATAGTATGATTATGATGACAAAACAACTTAAAATACAACAGGGAGGCGATTCGCACATGCCATGTGCAGATCTCTCAGGCATATTATCCTATTTCGACGACAAAATAGCATCAGTGGACTCGGCGGGATTTGAACCCGCAACCTCCTCGTTGCGAACGGGGCGCGCAACCAGATTACGCCACGAGCCCTTTTGGCATCATTTTACCTGTCGACAGCCACGCCTCATAGCGTGCCCTGTGGACTGGATGTGATGTACCTATCTTCTTCATCCACAACTTAATATTTCTTTTCCCACGTATCAAAACATCCGTGTCATGGATGTACGCAGGCAATCCCAGCCCTCTGATCATCTCTTTAAGGTCTTCCAAGAACTTTGCGCTCGCGCTAGTTATCTTAACGTACGGATATTTGTACTCTTCATCTTTCCGAGCAAATATGTGGCCGTCGGTATCTAACATTCCTCTTAAGAATGCTGCTTTTGCAGAAGCAGTACCTTTGAGAACGAATGCTGGTGCTCTTATCTTGTCTTTTTTCTCCCCGACCGGAACGCCAAACTTCTCGAAGAGATCGAACACGCTTCTGTTTTTCATGCGCAAATAGATGGTATTGCAGCCTGGTCTGAGGTAGTAATTTGCCTTCGAGTTAAACTTCGACCTGATTATTGGAATGAGCCGGTCCGAATAATACTGCAGGTCATCTACCACATTTCCTGTCAGAACAACTTCGAATGCGTAGTTTTTATCATACTTAGAATAGTACTTTGATAGGCATCCATCCCCCATAAGGGCTCCAGTAAACTCCAACACATCTTCATCGGTCTGGATATTCAGAGTAGGTACCGTTAATCCTTTTTTAAAACTCCTTACAGTTGCCATTCTACTTTTCATCATGCCCTGATATTTTTTTGCACAATTCTTTCCGCCTAAAATGCATCCCCATCCCTCTTGCAGTCTCACAGCGCTTGATCGAGCCAGATGTCTGACCGGTGGCGATGCCATTGCACTTAGTCTATCGAAAAGATATTCTGGGATTAGATTCCTCCCGCTGTGCCATTTTTTAATCTCAGAGTAACTGCAGTTTATGTTTCTGCTCAAAGCAAGTAGCGTCAAATCATGTTTTTCCATTATGTCTTCGAATAACTCCTCTCTTAGCTCGGCATTTAGTTTTAATCGAAAGCCCTCCACAATATCCTCCTTCTTCTACTGCTGAGCTGCAGATCCAGAATAAGCTATATATCCCCAACGTATATATGCATGTTGGTGCATCGATGAAGGCAGTGGATTACGCGCTCAGCAGGAGCAAAAGCAGAAGGCTGGATGCTGTTGTCGAGGCGATGCTTCGCGAGGTAAAGCCCTCAGAGCGCGAGATACGCGACACCACACGCATGGCGAACGAGCTGATGGGCCGCCTTAAAGGCGCACTGCCCCGCAACGTGGAGATCATCCTTGCAGGATCCATCGCCCGCGGGACGCAGATGTCCGGCAATACCGACATAGACATATTCCTGCTGTTCCCGAAGAGCGCGGCGAAGGACGAGCTCGAGAGGAAGGGGCTGAGCGCCGCAAGGAGCATCATCGACACGAAGAAGAACGAGCGATGCGAGGTGAAATACGCGGAGCATCCGTACGCGCGCCTGTCCCTGGAGGACATGGGCATAACCGTGGATGTTGTCCCTGCTTACAGGATAGCAAAGGCAGACGAGATGGGCACTGCCGTGGACAGGACGCAGCTGCACAACGAGTTCGTCATAGCTCACATGACCCAGAAGCAGCGCGACGCAGTAAGGGTGATGAAGGCGTTCCTCGACAGGCACGGCATATACGGCGCGGAGGCGATGACAGAGGGCTTTTCCGGCTACCTCTGCGAGCTCCTGGTGCACCATTACGGCTCGTTCCAGCAGGCGGTTGCCGCGTTCGCAGCTGCGAAGACGCCTCTCGTGATAGACCCAGAGAAGCGCGCGGTGATGACGGGCGCCGCAGCAAGCGCGCAGATAAAGAAGTTCAATAGCGCTTTCATAGTGATAGACCCAACCGACAGCGATAGGAACGTGGCCGCGAACGTGTCCCCCGACTCGCTCGCCCGCGCCTCGCTGGCATCGAGGGCGCTCCTCAGGAATCCCGGCAAGGGGACATTCAACAGGGCAGGCCATTCAGATGTTGGCGCAAGAGGCAGGCTATCCTCGCTGGCGAAGGGCCTGGGGGCGAGTGTCTATGTGGTGAATTTCGTCGCTCCTGACATCGCGGAGGACATCATATGGCAGCAGCTGAAGAGGCTCTCGGTAAGGCTCGGCACGGCGCTCGGCTCAAACGGCTTCACGCCGCTCATGAGCCTGCAGCGCCTTCACGAGCGCGACGCGCTGGTCGCATTCATCGTGCGGGACGCGCTCATAAAGGCCGAGCTGGCTAAGGGCCCAAGCGCGTTCATGGCGGAGGCCGCGTCGAGGTTCATCCGCGCCAGGAAGGGCAACGGCCTCGTATCGCTCGAAGGAGACAGATTGTACGCCATACGCCCCCCGAGGTTCAGGACCCCAAAAGAGCTATTGCAAAAGTTCCTTACGGGCAGGGGCGCGGAGCTGCCGTCGCATCTCAAGAGAAAGAGCATGCGCATCTACGTGAACAGCATGCCCGAGAGCATTGCGAGGCTCGTGTATCAGGCGTACGCCGCCAGGAAGCTGGACTACAAGGTGTAGCCGCCCTTCACAAGCCTGAGCAGCTCGCCCATCTTGCTTATGCTTCTCGGCCGCGGCTTGGCGCGCTTCTTGCCGCTGTATACCGCGAGTATGTACGAGACCAGCCTCTTCCGGTCGCCTGCGCTTTCCACCTCGTATGTCTCTGCAGATCTTCCCGCTGCGCGCACGCCGCAGTAGTCCAGCGCCTCAGAGACGATATTGTCGTCGATCTTAATCTTCGGATAGCCCCGCCTCTTCATTCTTTTCATGAGCTCCACGAGCTCCGCACGCAGCACCACCGTTATGCGCTGGCCTATCCTCAGATCAGGCACAAGGTGCCCCACAACTATGACAAGGCCCCGCCTGCGGGCTATTTCCTTCCTGAGCGCGTCGCCCAGCCTTCCCAGCTTTACGATCCTCGACCCGAAGCGGTCCACGCCGGAATACAGCCTCTGCCTCGCGACCACGTCGTTTATCTCTATTACGCTGGCGCCCCGCGCCCCCCGCGCGAGCTGCCTGGCAAGGACGCTCTTGCCCGTGCCGGGAGTTCCGGTTATCGCAACGACAAGCCGCTGTATGCTCACAACCCCTTGATGAAATCCGACGCGGCGTCCAGCAGACCTACGAGCTCGTCCCTGCTGGACTGCAGCAGGAAGTAGCTGTTTGTCGGGAGGAACACGCTGAGGACGTAGTTCTTGCTTCCGCTGAAGAGCCACTCCCCTACCCTGTAGTTGCCGTATGCTGTCGTAGAATCGGCTATGAGCATCGAACCCGCCACAAGGCGCTCCAGCAGCGCCTCCACGCTGCCGTCCATGCTGCTGATGTATATGGTCTCGTCCCTGGTCGTGTCGCGATCCACGGTCACCGGCCTTATGACCGGCACGTTGCCCTGCCTCGCGTGCATGGTGATGAGCTGGTCGAGCTGGCTGGTAACTGCGTCCGAGCTCGCCATCGCGTCCTCGAACACCTTCCTCTCCTCTTCCATGGCCTTGGACTTGCCTTCTATGTACTTCCCGACCTCCTCCTTGAGGTTCCCTATGGCCATCTGCACATTCGGCTGCGCCGCGTATTTTGAAGGGTCTGTAAGGAGGCTTCTCAGCGTGAACTTGTACTTCGAGCTTGTGCCTATCTGCTTGTCTATGTTCTTTATTACGCCATCCGTATAGTCGCTCCACAGCTCCGCCATGCAATCCTTTTTAGTCCTCAGTATAGATATAAATAGCATTTGGTGGTCCGACGGGCAGCGGCGATGCGGTAAGGAAGCGCATAGAGAAAGACATAAAGATGTTCGACGATTCCGTCGCGCAGGTCATGCCGGGCGGAGGCGCCCGCGCCCGCGTGATCTCGCTCGCCAGGGACTACGCCAGCGACGCAAAAAGCTATCTCGCGAAGGGCGACTTCTACACGGCGTTCTCATGCATAAGCTACGCGCACGGCCTTCTCGACGCGCTCAAGGAAATCGGCGCTGCCGGGTGACTCCATGTACACCGAGGGCAAGGCGAGGATAAAATACGCCGGCGGCGCGTTCCTCAATCCGAAAGCAAGGGTCTCGAGGGAGATAAGCGTCGCGCTCGTGAAGTGCGTCGCCGGGAAGGATTCCAAGGTGCTCGACGCGACCGCAGCCACCGGCATAAGGGGCATCAGGTATTTTCTGGAGTGCGGCGTCCGCGGCCTCACCCTGCTCGAGATAAATCCGGAAGCGTATTCCGCGCTGAAGAAGAACCTGAAGCTCAATCGCGTCAAGGCGAAGGCGCTGAACACGGGCATACAGGAATTCGCTAACACCTGCGGCGAGAGCTTCAACGTCATAGACCTCGACCCCTTCGGAGGGGTCGCGCCCTACGTCTACGACCTGATGAAGGTGTCGCGCGAAGGCACGTGCCTGCTCGCTACCGCGACGGACACCGCCGTGCTGTGCGGAGCGGATTCCCGGGCGTGCCTGCGCATATACGGAGCGCGCCCGATGCACAACGAGCTGTGCCACGAGGCCGGGCTGCGCATACTTATCGGCTACATCGCCAGGACCGCGGCGCAGTTCAATCTGGGCGTCGAGGTGATGCTGTCGATATCCCGCATGCACTACATGCACACGTTCGTCAGGCTGCGCCACGGCGCGGCCAAGGCGCACTCCGCGCTGTCCAGCACGGGCTACGCCTATTACTGCCCGCGCTGCGCCTTCCGCGCGTGCAAGAAGGCGTTCATCGCCACGGCCGCGAAGTGCCCAGAGTGCGGCAACGCCCTGGAGGTGTCCGGCCCGATGTGGCTAGGGAACATCTACGACAAGGATGTCGTGCGCGCGATTCTTGCGCAACTCAAGGGCAGCGAGGAAAAAGGTGCGCTCTCGCTCATCGAGAAGATAAGCGGCGAGCTGGATGCGCCTTTCTACTACGACATACCCAAGCTCACAAAGAAGCTGCGCATGAGCTCGGTAAGCCCCGCCGAGGTGATGAAGGCCCTGGAGGCGAAGGGCTTCGGGGCGTCGGCCACCCACATAAACCCGGGCGCGCTGCGCACCGACGCTCCGCTGAAAGAGGTCACGCGCGCCGCCCTCGCGCTGAAGGCGCGCAAGTAGTCAATACCACTCTATAATCAGGTAGCCCTTCCTGACGTCTATGTTCCTGAAGGGCAGCTTTCCCTTCACTACCCTTGTTATCCTGGCGCGGATGATGTCTATCCCGTCCTTCCTGAACACTCGCCGGTTCGGCTCTATGATGCCCTCCACGGCATCCTGCTCGGTGTCGAACAGCGAGAGCCCGAACGACCTGTAGCTGCCGCTTATCGGCGCAACAATCTGCAGGGTGTTGAGCAGCGGGAACTCCTTCTCGTCCATGCCAAGGTATATCCTCCTTATCTCGAGCATGCGCTCGCCGAAGCCCTTGCTGTACTTGTAGTTCGCGAGGTGGACCATCGCGTACTGGTGCGGAGGCTTCTGCGCCGCAATCGTGAAGCGCTTTATTATCCCGCTCCTTATGAGCCTTGCTAGGCGGTAGCGCACGGTGCTGCTCTTCATGCCGGTGAGCTCCGACAGTTTCTTTATCGGGCTCCTGGAGTTCTTGTTGAGCTGCACGAGGAGCTCCTTGTCCTTCGCATCGACCTTTACCGCGCCGCTTATCTCCTCTACGAAGCTGTCGTTCAGCGGCCAGTAGCCGGTGTGCGCCACGATGAACTCCGACGGCCTGACCGTCGGCCGGAATTCCGAGAGCTCCGTCGCTATGTGCGACTCCCACACTATGTAGCGCACCGCGCTTCCGCACCGCGCGTATATGAACAGGTCGAAGTCGCCCTCGGTCTGGAATACCGTCTGCGCTTGGGTATCGTTCCTGAACAGCGCGTCTATGAACTTCGCGCTCGGCTTCTCCGCAAACTTCACAGCTATCACGTGCCTCTCCACGCTGCCGAGCATCTCGTCGTTGATCTCAAGGGTGTAAACTATCCCGAGCTTCTCCTCCATCTCGCGGAGATGCCCCACCAGGGTCACGCGGGAGCAGTGCGCCTGCCTCGCAAGCTGCGTCACCGATGCCCGCGAGTCCTCGCTTATTCCTCTCAGGATGACCTTGTCGATGTTCGAGAAGAACTCCATGCTCTGCCTTGTATGTGCCATTTTTTATAGCTTTCTTTACATTTCCGCAAGAAATGGCAAACAAAGTTTATCAAATATGCTCAATTTATAAAGCTGCGAGTCTAACTCAAACCATGAAGCCAGCCCAAAAGGGAGCAATAGCGTTCGCGATAGCGTTCGCGGAGCTCTCCCTGCTTCCGATACTGCTCGGCAACACGTTCAGCAGCGTCAGCCCCATAACGAGGCTGTTCTACGTATTCATGATCTCATCGGTCGTGTCGGTGTTCATAAGCTACACCTACGACCGGAAGGGCCTGAGGTCTCTCCTGTCCTCGGGGAAGGGGCTGTCCATGATCGCCGTGGCCGGGCTGTGCAACAACGCGCTGTCGCAGCTCCTGCTCGCGATAGGCACGGTAGGCACAAATCCCAGCATAAGCGGCATACTGTTCAGGGGCTGGGTGCTGATATCCGCGCTGCTGATGCCCCTGGTGCTCAGGACGAAGGTGTCGAGGTCGCAGATTGCCGCGATACTGCTGGGCTTCCTCGGCATGTACCTCATAGCCACGAACGGCAGCCTGCTGCCGTCGCTGAGCGCGGCGCAGACCCCGTACATAATGCTGCTGCTGGGCTCTGCGTTCATAATATCGCTTCCGCCGCTGATCATGAAGTTCTACAACGCCAGCACCGCCGCTTCAGTCGCAGTGTTCAATCTCGTCTCATTCGCGTTCACCGCGATGCTGGCGCTGGCACTCGGCGTGCCACTCATGGTAAGCTTCACGCCCGCAACACTCGCCG
Organism: Microcaldota archaeon; assembly: GCA_964398805.1. Taxonomy (GTDB): domain Archaea; phylum Micrarchaeota; class Micrarchaeia; order Micrarchaeales; family Micrarchaeaceae; genus CAISDH01. The sequence goes on from CAYNNI010000060.1 coordinate 7,643, forward strand.
TGCTGCTCTTCCTGGGAGTGGTGACATACGGCATGGGCACTACCCTGTACTTCTACTCGTACAAGGTGCTCAACCCCGTGTTCGTGGGCAACGCGACGCTGGCGATGCCGCTTGCGACCGTGCTCATAGACGCGGCTTTGGGCTTCGCGCCCATCAAGGCGTACTACCTGTATTCCATCGCGCTGATAACCATCGCTGTCGTCATGCAGCGCAGGCTCTCGGTCAGGGCGCCCGAGCGCATCACAACGAAGAGCTCGCACACGCCGATATTCGACGTGACGAGCGCGTTCATAAGCAATTCCAGGCTGATAAGCCAGCTCAATGCGGACAACAGGGCGCTTGCGATAAAGCTCAAGGGCAGGAACTTCTCCAGAAGCGCGCACTCCGGCATCTTCGGCGAGCTCAACTGCCTCGCATTCACGAACAGGGAGCCGCACGAGCACGTGAGCGCGGACGAGATCTCTTTCATAAACGACATGATGTCGCCGGGCGAGGACGAGACCATACTTGTGGGCATCGGCAAGCCGGAGCACCTCGAGAGCGCATTCGGCAAGTTCCTGGAACTGCCCGACGAAGCGCAGGAGGGCCGGCGAAGCGAGCTGCGATGACGCACGCGACAGCAGCGCGAAGAAAGCTTAAGCTTGGGGAGATACCAATGGGTAGTTCGTTGAACCAAGAAGCCCACACCCTTCAGGGGCGGGAGTATGTCACGCAAAGCTCCTGGAAAAGGAAGCAATATATATCTTCCGATTCGTCTTTCTGGATTTCTCAGACGTAAACGCGCACTTCCGCTTCTTCTGCGCTTGCCCTCGGAAGGCATAAATATCACATGCGGCGCAACTAGTGTGGTGGGGCATGATGGATGGTGTGGTGGAGCATGATGGATGGTAGCGAACGCTGCATGCGCTGCGGCGCAACAATGTACGGGTTCTCCAGGAAGGTCGCGGAGAGCGACGGGCTCTGCTATTGCACAAAGTGCGCGGAGCTGCTGGACAAGAGATATCTCATCGAGAACACGTGCTCTGTCTGCGCAAGGCACCTCGGAAAGAGCGAGGCGAAGTTCGTAATGCCCTCCAGCATATACAGCGCCTCGTTGCTGCCCGTTACGCGGCGGCTCATATGCGTGAGCTGCTACAGGCGCTTCGCCATTAAGAGCAGGGCGCGGCCCATAAGAAGCATACGCCAGCTGCGCCAGGGCTTCAGGCGTGTGCTACTGGCAAGGAGCATCTCACCAAGCGCAGCCCCGGTTAGGGGCGCATCGCAAAGCGCGGCGAGGATAAGTAACTGAAGGCACTACTTCCTTGCAGCCACAGTTATCATGTGGCATTCGCCTTCGTAGCCCAGCGCACCCTTGAACACCTGCTGGTCCATTGTTATGGTGTTGTCTGAGTACGGGTCGTTGATGTAGACCGTGTCCTTGTCGTAGCCCTTTATCACGACCCAGTGCGGGGACGGCTCTAGGTAGGGGTTCAGCGTGTTCGCGTTTACGAGAACTATCGGTATCTTCCCCGAGTTGAGCTGCTTCTTGACCATGTTGAGCGTGACCATGCCGTACTGCTCCTTTATCTTCATGGCCCTCACCTTGCCCTTTATCTCCCCGAACGAGGCAGCAAGCGTCTCAAGGTTTATGCCCTCGTAGACCGCGAGCTTCTTCTCGTAGCCCTCGTCGCGGGCGTTGCTCGTTATCTGCGTGCGCGCGCCCCTCTTGGCCAGCGCGTACGCAAGGCCGTACCTGGACCCGTGCCACACGCTGCCGTTGACCGCCTCCTGCCATATCTCGAACTCGGTCTCCTTGCGCATGCGCATGTTCTGGTTCAGGTACTTGAGCGCCATCATCGCGCACGCTGCGGAGCTCGTGAACTCCTCAGTCTGCGCATAGCTTGGAACGTCAAATATCTTGGACTCGCGCACCCGCGGCCGTGCCGCCTTCGGTGCCCGCCTTGACCTTTTGTTTTTCATCGCCATAGTCTCACCATAAATACGTTATGCAGGGAGAGAGATTTGCTCAAGACGTTTTGAACTCTCGAAGGCCTAAGCCAACGGATCTTGAGTCCGTCGCATTTGACCAGGCTTTGCTATCCCTGCACGCGTATGCTTCGCAATGCAAGTTAAATATTATTCGCGTCGCCTGATACTCATCAGCCTCAGGAGATATATATACCTTCTCAGTCTAAAAGGCGAAGCCTTAAAAGCCTTTCTGGAATCAGAGGTCGGCGCTATATAGTCACGCGATAGAAGAGCGAGAATATCAGCGCCACGAATAGCATGTAAGCTACGGTGCTGAGGGGTATGCCTGCATACTTTACCATCAGCGCGAATATCGCGCCTATGGTGGCGAAGTACACAGGCTTGCTCCACCTGAGCACCTTGCTGCCGTCAAGCGGCGGTATCGGCAGCATGTTGAAGAACGCAAGGAAGATGCTGATGAAGAGCGTGTAGGACAGCGCGGCGTTGAGGTAGCTGCTGGGTGCTGGCCTGGCCAGAAGAAGCGCCGCAAGGAACACCGCAAAGACGACGAAGTTGGTCAGCGGGCCGGCTATCGATACTATGCCGTCCTCCCTCTTGGTGAAGCCGCTGGTGTATATCATCGTGGCTCCAGGTATGCCCAGGAGGAAGCCGAACGCGCCCGTGATGAGCGTTATCATGAGGCCGTTCCTGCTGGTCCTGAAGCCTGCGATTGCGCCGTAGTGCTGCGCCACGAACTTGTGCATCAGCTCGTGAAGTATGAAGCTGAGCGTGACTCCGAGCGCTGCTATTGGAGCGAAATACGCCACGGCGCTGACGAATCCGGGCGCGTCAGAGGCGAGCGCGCCTATCCCGCCAGCTACTGTGAACGAGAAAGCGAATATGAGGACAAGATCCGCCACCACCATGTCCTTAAGCTCGTCACCAATTGAGATATTGTAGCGTATCGGCACGGTGTCGCCTGTCAATCTTTTTATACTGTGCGTAGATATATAAAGCGTTTATCTCAGCCCCATAGTCTAGCGGTCAAGGATGGCAGGCTCTGGACCTGCAGACGCCAGTTCGAATCTGGCTGGGGCTAATGGTTTATGTTCTCGAACGTCTTGTCGATGTCGCTTCTCGAGGCGCTCAGCGGAGAGCCGAATGACCTCGAGAAGGAAGCGAAGAAGCTCTGGTTTCGCGGGGGTGGCAGAGCCAGGCCAAATGCGCAGGATTGAGGTTCCTGTGTCTTAGCGACTACGTGGGTTCGAATCCCACCCCCCGCATCGTTCTAGCCTAGCTATTCCTGTTGCTGATTACG
>CAYNNI010000061.1:0-2996 GCA_964398805.1 Microcaldota archaeon
CCTCGCAGTCCTTTACCTTGTAGTCTCCGTCTATGCCCTTGCTCATGAAGCTGGTGAGGGCGCGGCCGCTGTTGGCGAGATCCGCGCCGCAGACGATGAGGTAGCGCGTCCTCGGGTTCGCGAGAAGGTTCCTGAGCATCGGGTTTATGCCATAGGTGGAGTACAGGTTGCCTATCAGGGAGAAGCTGCCCTTGGGCAGGTCGCCCAGCAGGTCGCGGCGCATCCACAGCGTGCATATAGCGGTATTGCTCCTGACGTTGCCAACGACCAGCGAATCCCTGTAGCACACAGGCCATTCCGATGACAGAGAACCCCTATCTCCCCTTCCGTGATTGCAATTCGCTTATAATCTTTATTATCTTATCGCTTGTCTCCTCAATGGTGCCGCTGCCGTCGATTAGGAAGTAGTTCGGGTAGCGCCTGGCAAGGCTCCTGTACGCGTCGCGGGCCTTTGTGAGGAAGTTTAACTTCTCGAAGTAGTCTATCGCATTGCCCCTTTTCTTGAGCCTCTCTACCGCGGTCTTCGGCGCGGTGTCTATGACTAAGGTCGCGTCAGGCGCGGGGAACTGGCTGTTGGCGCTGATGAGCATTTCTGGGGCTATTCCGCCCGCCATTCCGTACGCTATCGTGGAGAACATGTATCGGTCTGTTATGATGGAATAGCCCGCTTTCAGCTTGGGTATTATGAACTCGTTGACGTGCTCTGCCCTGTCCGCGGTGAAAAGCAGCTGGAGCGCCAGAGGGTCTATGCGCCTCCGGGTCATCAGCAGGCCGTGTATGTACACGCCGGTCAGGCCTTTGGTGGGCTCGTCGGTGAACAGGCACTTTCCCTTGCTCCTCAGGTACTTGAAGAGCAGCTTTGCCTGCGTAGTCTTGCCGCTGCCGTCTATTCCTTCGAACGCGATGAACATAGGGCACGCGTTCTCTGTTAAGGCTTATTAATCTATTTGCCGAAGAATCCTTCGATAGCGTGATACTGTCCGATTTCGACCTTGTGCACATGATAGAGAGCAAGAGGCTTGTGATTGACCCGTTCACCGCGGAGTGCGTGAAGGAGAACGGGATAGACCTGAGGCTTGCGAACGAGGTCGCGCGCCACAGGAAGCCGGACGACGGCTTCGTGATGGACCCGACGGACGAGGAGAGCGTCAGGGCAGGGTACGCACTGGAGAAGAACGTGGACAGCATAGTCATAGAGTCAAAGGAGCACGTGCTGCTCTCGTCCATGGAGTACATCGGCATGCCGGACGACCTTGTGGGCTTCGTCGAGCTCAGGAGCACCTGGGGCAGGCACGGGCTCTCGATACCGCCCACCATAATAGACGTCGGCTTCAGGGGCACGATCACGTTCGAGGTAATAAACAACGCGCCCTACAAGATAGCGCTCAAGGCAGGCATGAGGTTTGCGCACGCGGTGTTCTCCAAGACGAGCAACAGGGTGGAGCGCGTGTACGTCGGAGCATACAACGAGCAGCGCGGGATAAAGCTTCCGAAAGCCATAAAGGAGTAGCTACTCTATTCCCGGATACGGCGGAAACCTCTTGCTTAGCGCGGTCACCTGCGCTTTTATGCCATCGAGCCTCTCATTGCCTTCTATCTCCGCCCTGAACGCCTTGAGATACTCCCTTCTTTCTTCCTTGTCCTCGGGCAGCTTGCGGTCCTTTATCTCCTTCGTGACATCGGCTATCAGCTTCCCTATGAGCGCCATCTCCGCCTCTTTCATGCCCCGCGTGGTGAGCGAAGGAGGCCCTAGCCGTATGCCGCTGGGATAGAATGGCGAAGAGGGCTCGCGCGGAATGGTGTTCTTGTTGACGGTTATGCCGGCCCTGTCGAGCGCATCCTGCACGAACACGCCCATGCCGCTGCCGAACGGCGTGAGGTCCACCACTATGAGGTGGTTGTCAGTGCCGTCGGATACCAGCTTGAGACCATTCGCCATGAGCGAGTCGGCAAGCGCCTTTGCGTTGCGCACAACCTGCGCGGCGTAGTCCTTGAACTCCGGCTTAGAAGCCTCCAGCAGCGCAACGGCGATCGCAGCGATCTGGTGCTCGTGCGGGCCTCCCTGCAGCCCGGGAAATATCGCCTTGTCTATCTTCCCCCCGAGCTCCGGATCCTTCCTGAGGCCCTTTTCCGTGACCAGTATCATGGCCCCGCGAGGCCCCCTGAGCGTCTTGTGCGTTGTCGTGGTGACGATGTGGGCGTAATCCACAGGGCTCTCGTGCGCGCCGCCCGCGACAAGTCCCGCGACATGCGATATGTCCGCGGCAAGGTATGCGCCGACCTCGTCAGCGATCTCCGCGAACTCCCTGAACGGGTACCTCCTGGGATATGCAGTGCTGCCGACCCATATGAGCTTCGGCTTGTTTTCTACCGCGAGCTTCCGGGCCTCCTCTATGTCTATGTAGCCGTCAGCGCCTGCATGGTATTGCACGCTCTTGAACGCCTGGCCCGTGACGCTGGTCTTCCATCCGTGGGTCAGGTGCCCGCCATCGGTCAGGCTCTGGCCCATTATCACTTCGCCGACGTTGCACACCGCGAAATACACCGCAAGGTTGGCGGGCGAGCCCGAATAGGGCTGCACGTTCGCATAGGGGACCCCGAAGAGCCTCTTCGCGCGCTCTATCGCAGTGCTTTCCACCACGTCTATGAACTTGTTTCCGCCGTAGTAGCGATGCCCGGGATAGCCCTCCGCATACTTGTCTGTGAGGATCGAACCGAGCGCCTCCAGCACCGCGAGGCTGGCGAAATTCTCGGAGGGGATCATCTCCAGCCCTTCCTGGCGCCGGACCAGCTCGCTCTTTATGGCATCGGCAATGACCGGGTCATCCTCTCTAAGGTGCGGTTGCATTTGCGCCATGTGACACACTCCCACCCCTGAAGGGTGTGGGCTTCTTGGTTCAACGACGGAACTTCTTTTTGTCCGTTTCCTCAAGCGTTACTTCCTGCGTGCCCCGCAGTAGTTCTTGCGAACATAGTTGTTTTAGCGTGACCAATAT
>CAYNNI010000062.1:0-15448 GCA_964398805.1 Microcaldota archaeon
ATGCCATAGGCTTCGGCTACATAGAGACCAACTTCGCGAGCGGCACCGTGCCATCGCCTGAGGCGCAGAGCAGCGCGAAGGCATTCCCTATGCTGCTCGTGCTGATGCTCGTCGCCATAGTGCTCGCGATCGTGGCAATCATCTTCTTCTTCCTGAGGGAGGAGAGGCCTCCGCAGGCAGAGGCGCCATCACAGAACGGGCCCCAGCAAGACCTCTCACAGACTGGAATATAGCGGATCCGCGCAATCAAATGCGTCCCTTCGACTCCCCGGTTCCGACTCCGCTTGCCACGAGGTGCGCCATGCGCAGCATCTCGTACGTGTGCCTCGCAAAACTAGACAGCTCGCGCTTTTCCAGCCTGCTCTGCAGGTGGAATCCCCCGATGCACGCGGTCTTCCTCTTCGCCTGCTCCCTGACCAGAGCGACCCTGGCCTTTACATCGGCGCCGCTCTTCTTCCCGAACGCCTGCAGCGCGTGCACCAGCTTCCTGGGATCCGGCCTTGCCCGCGTGAACACTATGGTCTCGGCATCGAGGCCCCTCTCCAGGGCAGGCACGTCCACGACGTTCAGGCCGGCTATCGCGATGCCGGTGAGCGCGGCGATCCTTACCTGCTCCCCGAAGCGCGTCCTCGACACCATCGAGATTATCCTTTTCGTCGCGTCGTCGCCGTTCACCGCGACGCGCGAGGAGAGCACACCCTCTATCCTGTCCTCTCTAGCGACTATTCCAACAAGTAGCGCGCGCTTCCTGCCCTGTATCGGGCCGCTTGCGACCGCCACGAACGCAGATCCACGCTTCATAATCATTTCTTCTTCAAGAGCTGCCCCTTCAGGTCCTCGAACTCCTCGTCAAGGCCCTCTATCGCCTTGAGGAGGTCGCCCCTTGCGCTGCGCTTGCTCTTCACTACGAGCAGGGGCCTGCCTACCTCTGGATGCTCCTTCTCCACGCCCGCGAACTCGACGCTGTCGTTCTTCAGCAGCGCGCTCGCGATGAGATCCGGCACCGTGAGGTCGCCGCTCTCGAACTCGATCCGGAGCTCCTTGGCGTCGTTCTTGATTACCTTTGCCATAGTATCACGCGAAAATCTTCCTTATCTCGTCGGGCTTGTCGTAGTAGCTGCTCACCTTCCTGCGCTCCCTGTGCTTGCACAGCGGGCACTCGAGCACCCCCGCGCCCATGCTGGCCATCTCCCCACCGCACAGCTCGCAGTTGGAGTGCACGACTCCGGCTTCCGGCGCCCTCATGTCAAGCGTGTAAGCGTCCTTGTCGTTGAAAGCGACCATCGCGAGTATCGTGTCGCCTACCTTGCACTGCTTCTCCTCGGGCTCGTGCGGCTCGCTGTGCCCGTAGCCGCGCTGCCTGTCCCGCGGCGCGAACTCAGGCCTGCCCCCGCGCCCCGCCCCGTCGCGCGAGAAACCGTGCGACCTGAAGTCCGGCCTGCCCCCTCCGAAGCCGGGCCTCGGCCTCGGGATCGGTATCTTGCCGTCCTTCAGCGCGAGAAACTCCTTGCCGTCCGACTTGATGTTCTGGAGCTTTACAAATATTACGCTCTTCATGTAGTCCGATACGTTGCCCAGCACCAGCATGCCCCTGTCTATCTCGTGCAGCTCCCTGCCTATCGGCATGACCCCTATCGTGCCGTTCTTTATGGCGACGCGGCCTAGCATCGACGCGTATATGCCGTTCTCCTCTACGTAGGTATTGGTGCCGTGCGCGTACTCCTCCTCCGCGGCGAGCCTTTCGCCGGGCACAACGATATCGTTTTCCTTCATCGGGTCACTCCTTCGAGATGTTCTTCATCCTGTTCATGCTGTCCAGGGCGCCGTACACCGCCAGCATCGTGTTGTACTTCGCCTTGGTCCTGCCCCGCGAGAAGCTCCACGCGTCCTTCACGCCCGCGAGCGCGAGCATCTTCTTCACCGGCTCGCTCGCGACTATGCCCATCCCCCTCGGGGCGGGCTTCAGTATGACTTCCACGCTGCCGCACCTGCCCTTTATCGTGAACGGTATGCTGTGCTTGGTTCCGCACAGGCACTGCCAGGATCCGCAGCCCAGCAGCACGGGTATTACGTGCCTTTTCGCGCTGAGCGTGGCGCTGGTTATCGCGGACTTTACCTCGACGTCCTTGCCCGAGCCCACGCCGACGTGGCCGTTGCCGTCGCCCACTATCGCGGTTGCACGGAACTTCATCTTCCTGTTGTTCTTCGTCATGCGCTGGACGCTTGCAATCTCCACGACCTCGCTCTTTATGTCCGGGAGCAGCATGTCTATTATTCCAGGCTCCTGTATGGGCCTGCCGGTCCTGAATATTTCCTCCACGCTCGTTATCCTGCGCTCCTTCACGTCCCTGCCGAGCTGCGTCCTAGGCTGCCACGCCTCTGCGTCGAACGCCTGGCGCCCCTCGTTGTCGTCGTATTTCCTTCTCCTGAAGTTTGGCAATCAATCACTCAATATCTTCTTTTTCGCGGCCTCGAACAGCTCCGTGATCCTTGCCGCATCGAAGTTCGCCTTAGCGTAAAGGGAGAACTGCCCGCCCGCGGGCTTCATGGCTGCGTACTTGGCTATGTGCGCGCCAGATATCCTGCCCGCGTCGACCTCGCCGTTGAACTTTATGTTCATGCCTGCGTCCTTCACGCCCTTCGCTGCTGCGAATATGACAGAGCCCTTTACCGGCCTGTACAGGCCTATGTCAAGTATGCACCCCTTCTCCGCGAGCCTCTTCGCCTTCTTGGCGAGCAGCATGCCTGTCAGGTATGCTGTGGGCATGTTGCCCCGCGGCTCCCAGCCGGCCTGCTTGAGCTCCGCGGAGTTCGCGCTGACAACTACGGCATCGCCGTCCTCCTTGTACGACACGAGCTGCATCAGTATGCGCCTGTTGCTCCTCCTGACTGCGACGCGCGGCATTCCGCTCTTCAGCATCTCTACGCGCTTCCTGTAGTCGGTGCTTGCATCCCTCCTCCGCGCTCTTTCGAATTTCATCAAATGTGCCTCAGCTTCTCGCTCTTCTCGTCGCTTATCTGCACGCCGGCGCTCTTCGCCCTGCTTATCAGCGCTCCCTTGCTGAGGAAGGTGCCCCCGCGCACGAGCGCGTAGAGCGTCTTGAACTGCTCATTGGTTATGAGCTTCTCCTCCTTCAGCGCGCTAAGGACGCGCCTCTGCGACCTCATCCGCTTCTTGTGGTCTATGCCCCCCCTGGCCTTCGCCGTGCCGCGCCTCTTCCCGATGCCGCGGCTCCTCCCCTTCTTGCGCCTCGCCCTGAGCGCCTTTCCGCTCAGGCTGAGGTTGTGCTTCTCCGGCAGCGCGTAGACCTTGCCGCCCTTCACCAGCGCCCTGACGTCCTCGCTGGTCAGCGCGTTCTTCGCATCGTCCATCGCGCTCGGCTTTATCCTTATGCTGCCCATGCCGCGCCCAGCGATCCTGCCCGCGAGCCTCTTCACAAGCTTCATGTTGCTCATTTGTACACACCGTTCGTGACGCGCACGCCATGCTGCGCTGCCAGGCGCGTCATCTCCGCGCGCTTGCGCGCCGAGACCGCCTTGGCTATGGTCACTGCCGCGCCCTGCGGCCTCGACTCCGCTATGGCGCGCAGCTCGCCCATGTTCCTCACAAGCGCGATGCGGGCATTGTCGCCGCGCCTGACCCCCCGCAGCTGCGCGGGGTTCCTGTAGCCTATCTCCGGCGACGCGCCGGCATAGCTCCTCTTTATGCGCTTCTTGCTGTCTATGCCGCGCTGCTTCCTCCATCTCGCCTTGACGCGCTTCCTGCCCCTGGTGCCGAAATTCGGAATGTTAAACCTCGGGTGATTCTTCTTCATCATCACAATCCCTCTACCTCGTAGTACACGCCGTCCTGGAAGACGCGCGGGTCCTTGTCGACTATCTTGCACGCGGTGCGTATGTTGGCGGCGGTCTGCGAAACGTCGTCCCTGCTTACGCCGTAGACCCTGACGTCCTGGCCCTTCGCCTCGACCTTCGTGGCGCCGCATATGTCCGCCACGCGCGGGGAGCGCTCCCCTATGAGGTTGTTGACGAAAACCTTGCCTGTCTTGATCTCTATGCTCATCGGGAAATGCGCGAACACGGTCTTCATGCGCACCTCGAAGTACTGCGTGACTCCGAGCATGTCGTTCTGCAGCTCCTTCGCGACCGCGACCGCCGCCTCTGCGGACTTCTTCGCCAGCTTGCCCCCCTTGAGCGGCTCCAGCTCTATCCCGTCCTCCTTCTTCGAGACGCTGAGGAACTTCGAGTTCACGCTCCTCGCGTTCGTGCCGAGGCTCCCCTTGACCGTGACTACGTTGCCGCTGACCTCGGCGCTCACTCCCTGCGGTATGGGTATGATCATTTAACCACTAGTAGACGTAGGCAAGCAGCCTGCCGCCTATCCTCCTCTCCTTCGCTTCCCTGTTCGTCATGACGCCCTGCGGCGTCGAGAGTATGAGCACGCCGAAGTCCCTGCTGGGTATGTAGCGCGCCTCGTACTTCTGTATGTCCGCGTGCGCCAGGGCGTAGCGCGGCTTCACCACTCCGATGCTGTTGATCTTGTTCGACAGGTCTATCCTCAGCATCTTGAACTTCCCCTGCACGAACTCGTCGTAGCCCACGATGTAGGACTCGCGCTTCAGGAGCTCCAGCACCGTCTTCAGGAGCTTCGTGGAAGAGACCACGCACTCCTGCCTGCCGATGCGCTCGTTCGTCTTTATCTTGTTTATTGCGTCAGCGAGTCTGTCCATGGTATCATCCGTACTTCTTGAATCCGAGCTTTGCAGCCACTTCGCGGAAGTCGCGCCTGCACAGGATCAGGCCGTGCGACCTTATCAGGCCCCTGCTCGAGCCGCATAGCCTGCACTTGCGCGCGCCCTTGCCCCTGAACTTGTTCTCTTGTCTAACCTTCATACATGCTCACGTTGAATTCCTTCTTAGCGTAACCCCACAGCTCCGCGGGCTTTATGATCTTGTGGTGCTTCGGCACCTCGCTCGCGCGCCTCTTCCTCTGCTCTATGCGTATGCCTGGCCTCGCGAACGCCATGTTGACGTTCATGCCGAGCATGCCGATCTTCGGGTCGTACTTAACGCCGCTGATGTCTATGTACTCCTTGATCCCGAAGCTTATGCTGTTCTGCGTCACTGCGTACTTGGTAAGCTTGTTGTCCACGGCCTCCAGGAGCTTGGCTGCCATGGCCTTCGCGGGCGCGCCCCTGAGCGTGACGAAAGTGCCTATCTTCTGGCCCTTCGTGGTCTTGAACCCCGGTATGCGCTTCTTCGATATCTCGTCCGCCGGCTTCCTCGCGGTTATGAGCTCCAGGAGCTTCCTCGCGTTGGCGAGGACCTGCGGATCCGTGCCGGTGCCTATGTTTATGACGAGCTTCTCAAGCCTTGCCGCGTGCATCGGGTTTTCCAAACAATCACTTGGTGACGATTATGTTCCTTACCAGGGTCTCGAACCTGCTGCCGTCCTTCCTCTCTATTATCACAGAGCCCTCGCTGCTCATGCTGCCCTTCAAGAGGCCCTTCACCGCGCCCTCGGTGCCTGCGTGCATGCCGCCTATGACCGTGCACTGCGCGCCCTCGCCGAGCTTCAGCCTTTCCGCGACCTTGCCCTTCTCGACCGTGACCGAGTCGCTGACCCGTATCTCCGCGCTCCCGGGCACAGCGGAGCCGTCGTGCAGCCTCAGCATGAGCCTTCCGCCCTGCTCCTTGTACTTTCCGAGCACCTTGTAGAGGTTGGCCTCCTGCTCGCCTACCGGCAATGCCTTGACCTGCCCCTGCTCGTCCATCCCTATGCGGAAGCGCTTGCCCTCCGCCGCGATCTCGACTATGTCGTTAAGTCCGACCGCGTACTTCCTGTCCTTGACCGGATTGCCGTTGACGAGTACGGTGCGCGTGTTGAGCATCCTCTTCGCGCCGACCACGTTCTTCGCGAACTCAAGCTTCTCAAGGAGCAGCGCTATAGGCACAGCGTTCTTGAGCGTATGCCTTCCGGCTCTGGGCCTCGTCACGTACTTGTGCTCCTTCCTGTGGATGTCGAAGAACGCCGGGGCGTTCAGCCTTTTCATGTGCCTTGCGTTTCCATGCTTTGCCATCGTATCACTTCTGTGCAGTTGCCTCGGGCTTTGCGACCTGGCCTGCCGGCCTCTGGCCGAGCCTCTTCGCCCTGAGCTTGTCCTCGAGGTTGAGCTCGGTTATGTAAACGTTGTTCGCGCTTATCGGCACGCCGTACTCCTTGCCCCGCGCGTTCTTCCTTGTGACAGAGTCGATCGTGATCTTGCCGGAGCGCAGGTCAACGCTGGTGACCTTCCCGCTCCTGCCCTTGCTGCCTCCGGCCGTGACCTTCACCGTGTCGCCCTTCCGGACCTGCGCGCGCTTCTTGCTTATCCCCAGCTTCTGGCGCGCTGCCTTGTCTATGTGCGCATGCACGAAGTTCTGGCGCACGTGCAGCGGCGCGGTGTATCTGAATAATCGTTGCTTTCTTGGCTGTCCTCCGACCATCATATCACCCTGGCCGCGATTCCCGCGAGCTTGATGTAGCGCTCGACCACTTCCCTCGCCATTGCGCCCTTGACCTCCGTGCCGACCGCGAGGTTGTTGTCGCCCACTATCACCGCGGCGTTGTCCTCGAACCTCAGGCGCATGCCGTTCGCGCGCCTTATCGGCTGCTTCTGCCTTATTATTACCGCGCGCACCTTCTTCTTGACCCACTGCGGCGACCCCGACTTGACGCTGCCTATGATTATGTCCCCGATGCCCGCCTTCGGGAGCCGCCCTTTCCTGCCGGCGCTCCTCCCTATCATGCCTATCATCATTATCGTCCTCGCGCCGCTGTTGTCCGCGCAGGTGAGCCTGCTGCCGGGCACGAGCCCCCTGCTTATCCTAGAAGAAAAAGCCCTCATCGCGCCGACCTCCTCACTATCTTTGTGACCACGAACGACTTAGTCTTGCTGAGCCTTCTGGTGCCCGAGATCTTCACCACGTCTCCTGTCTTCGCTCCTATGCACTCGGGGTTGTAGGCGGCGATCCTGGACGTCCTCCTGAGCGAGCGCTCGTACTTGTGCAGGTATATGCTGTACGACCTCTCTATGACTGCGGTCTTCTTCGCCTTGTCGCTGACAACGACGCCCTCCATCTCGAGGCCGTGCGTCTTCAGGTTTCCGTGTACGGGACACTTAACGTCATTGCACTCCATGCCTGCACCTAATACTTTCTCTTCTTGTAGTACTTCAGGCCTTTCTCGATGCGCTCATGAGGTCTGAAGTCTATCTCTTCGCCGTCCACGACAAAGCTCTGCTTGCCGTGCCGGAACTTGAACACGCAGCTCTTCTTGACGATCTTTCTCGTCGTCACGCCGCTCCTGACAAGCAACAGGCACTTCGTCTCGTCGACTACAGCGCCCCGTATGCCTATCTGCGAGCGGTCACTGCAGTTTATGACCTCTGCATCTAAGCCGATAAGCTCATGCAGCACTATGTTTCTATTATTGTAGCTCACAGATTTAAACCTTTCCAACATTCCTTGTAGGTAAATACATTCGGAATAAGCGCGGACAAGCATGTCCTTTGATGTCTCGGTCCAAAAGCTTGATGAATTCCCCAGCAGTAATGCCAGCCTCCCGTACAATCGCCTTCAACGTGCCTCTTGGCATCTCCTTTCTATTCGGAACAACCGCTCTTCTGTGCGGAGATCGCAAATTCCTTTTATGCGGCTTCAGGTCTGATGGTCAAATCTGTAGCCAATTTTTGATAGCGCCCTTACAACTTCTATCGTAGATGGCCGAGGAAGCTTAGGCATTCACACTCACTGCTACGATCTCTTCCCTTATCGAGGGCGGTATAGGCTCGTTGTGCTTCTTGAGGCTGGCGATGTATCCCGCTATCGCGTCCCTTATGTTGGCAAGAGCTTCCTTTCTGGCCTTTCCATCAGAAACGCAGCCGGGCAAATCGGGAACGGATGCCACAAACACGCCGTCCTCATCCTGCTCCGCCTCAACTCTAAAGTACCTCTCCATCCGCATGATAATAACTACACACATTAGATATTTAAGCAAATACGGCACGCAAAAGAGAGCCTTTCAGGCAAGGCATTTCCATGGTATAGGTAGCGGTTCCTTAAGCGCGGCTTCTTTATTCTTATCTACGATTATCTTCAGATTTCCATCCTGCCTTGTGGCGCGATACATCAATTCCCTGCACCTGCCGCATGGTGGTAAAGGCACACGCCTCCTGTCTGCTTCGGCTATGCTATCGTCACCCTGTCGGAGACGCCCGTTATGCGGTCGACGTCATAGCGTAGCACGCTGCCGTAGTCCGTCTTGACGAAGATGAATCCGTGGCGCTGGTCCACGTTCGTTATCCTGCCTATGTACGCGCCTATCTCGTTTACGACGTGCTTGCCCTTTATCCTCGCGCGCCCAATCGCGCGCACGCGCAGGAACGTGCTGAACATCGATATGCCGTAGCCTATCGCCAGGCCTATGACGCTGAAGAGCAGGAACTGCCAGAAGTAGAGCTGACCTATTATCCACGACGATGCGAGTTCCAGCAGCGCTACGGTTATGATCGCGTAGCCTATGTACGTGCCTTGCGTTATCGCGCGGTAGCGCATGCGTCTATTGCGCAGGTCTATGACCCTGCCCACAAGGTACAGCGACATGCTCGCCGGGAACAGTATCAGGAAGCCCTCGACGAAGCTCGCAGCTATGGTGAGCCTGTTGCCCGTGGTGGCGACCGCGCTCGCGTACGAGCCGTACCCTACTATGAGGCATATCAGGAAGAATATTATGGAGCCTACATAGAACACGAAGCTCAGCCTCTCGATGCTGAAGCCCAAGCCCCTGAACGATTCGGTGAGCGCGTCCATCAGGCCGAACCCCTGCAGCACCAGGTATATGCCGATCAGCGCCACCGGGAACTCCCATCCCAGGCTCAGGTAGTAGCTGAGCGCGAACAGCAGGAGCAGCATCGCGGGTATGCCGAAGACTATCCTCGCGTAGTGCGGCTCCTTGAGCTTCTCCAGCACTGTGAAATACGTGTTCTCGAACTGCGCCGCCTGCTTCATGCGCACCAGGTCGATGCTGTTGATCTTGATCCTGTTCTTGAGCAGCGGCACCACGCGCGCGTCGCTCATGCCGTCCGTTACCAGCACGCACGCCTCGCTCTTCAGCCTGTCCACGACGCTCTCTATCTGCCTGGAGAGCTCCCGGTCCGCGACGTAGCCCTCGCGCTCCGCGCCCGTTATCGTGGCGACTGCCACGGAATAGCCCTTGCCCCTGAGCTCGTCGTACTTGCGCACCGCCTCGAACATAGCGTTCGCGTCCGTGTCCTGCGGGTCCGCGAGCGCCAGCTTCGCGGCTGCGCGCAGGTTGTCCGTTCTCCCGATGACCGGCCCCGCGACCTTCACCTTCCTGTACAGGTCGTTGTCGACATCGACGTTCAGCACGAGGATTCTCTCAGCCATACGCCCGCAATACTCTGCGAAGGCGCAGAATAAAAAGCTTGTCTTTGGGTTGGCTTTGTAGAAATAATGCCCTTAATGCTACAGACAGAAGATTAAAGCGACAGAATCAGGGTACATTTCTCTGATAACTTGCAGGAAGGCTGTTCTTAGCAGAATCATAAAGAGCCTTGTACTTCTTTTTTATGTGTTGAAGAATGTGATCTACACCAAAAACATAGAGAGGCAGCCTCTTGCTTGTATGCCGTCTATAGAAGCCTTTGATATGCTCTCCCTTCCATCTCTTTATGGCATCATCACGACTTATTATGATGGGATTTCGGTTACCGCTTTGATAAAATTTGTCTGCCACTGCAACAACTGATTGCTCTGGAGTCAAATTATTGATTCCTTTATCGTCCTCGATGAATAACGCTTCTTTCAGGGCTTCAGAGTCAAGTCCGCTGAAGTAGGACTGTATGTAGTCATTACTCTCGAATTTATCCACTGCCTTATGTGATGTAGCCCCAAAATAGTACTCTGGCTCGAAGGCATGTTTGCGCATTATCACTTCGGCTATCAAGGTCAGCTTGCTCATATTTGAAATATGACCAAGCGTGCTCTCTTGCGAGTGCTGAACAAAGCAATCAAGCAAGAAAACCTGAGGTAATATTAGTATAGTTTCCTTTCTGGAGAGTGCATATTGCGATGTGGCCAAAGTATCACCGAGAGCATGCTACTATGAGGCTGTAGCTACTTACTTCTGACTTTTCAGAAATTCAACGATGCTACCCTCAATCTTCACCATAGCAAAGTCTGGAGCAGAATGATACTTGCCAATCTTTATGTAGACGATATCATCGTCTTTGAAGCCCTGCTTTCTGGCCTCCTCTTTTAGTCCCCCTTCCAGTACCTTTACGGCTCTTACCATGGCCTTTGAGTACTGTTGCGCCTTTGCCATCATATCACGTTTAGCATAAAATAGACAGGACTAAATACTTTACTTTGACCGTCCGTAATAATACTCCAAGACTCTTTTAGGTTCAAAGATATTTAGCTCTTTGTACGATGTTCGTAATTATGCTCTTTGAGCTTTTTCTTCACTATAAGATTGGGATTGTCTATCTCAGATTCTAATTCATCTCCTTCTTTCCAGCCGAGAGCTTCTATGATTCTCGGAGGGATATTAATAACCCATTTGGCGTATTCCGTCTTCCCGATTTTCCGGGAAACGTTCTTCTGCAGCCTCATAGTAGAGTTTAGGTGCCTAAAGCCTTTTAAGCCTTTGGGTTAGGCACCTAAACCTTTATATATCTTTAGGCGCCTAATACTATTGTTAGGTGCCTAAGATGACCTCACAACAAATGTTGCAGTTAAACAGAAACTTTGATTATTTCTACAGAAAAGGGATTACTTCTACAGAAAACGATTTATTCTACAAAGCCCTTTGGGTTGGGCAAACACCCGCAACGCAAGCTAGGCAGAATTAAGAATGTTCGGTGCAATAGCAGAGATCGAAGTACATGCTTAGATTCTGCCGCGCCCCCGCATCCCAGAAGCGAGGTGGCTTGCGCGCTCTCCTAGCTAGACTCCTGTTTCTTGCAGCAACGCTTTCGCTTCTGCGCGCCTCCGCGCCCGCAGCGTCGTCAGCATCCAACAGCGTCACAGCTAGTGTGCTCGTGAGCAACGAATGCCCTTACTCATTAAGCCTGACGCCCGCAAACACAGAGTACATACTGCCCATCAAGTCGAACGTCGTGTTCAGCTATGCCACGGATGCCCTGGGGCCGTGCGCAGTCGGCATAACAGGCGGCACCTTCTCGCTCTATAACACCACGAACACGGTCTTCACAAGCAACAACGGCTTCTCGGACAGCGGCACGATCGAGGTCTCAAACAGCGTCTTCGACAACGTGACCAGCACCTACACCGGCGAACTCGTGCTCTTCGAGAACTCCATATCGAACGATATAAGCACCACAATCCACGTGGTAAAGCCTGCGAACATAACGATAACGGGCTTCAGCGCGCTGCCCTCGCCGGTAAACATCGGCTCCGCGATCACGCTCTCGCAGACGCTGGTGAACACCGGCTTCCTCGCGCCGTCCAACATGATACTTCACACAAGGATCGACGGGCCATCGTTCAGCGCCACTGTCGGCACCGATGCTGGCAATACCCTCTCCACCATTTCCTTCCAGCTGGGCTCGGTGACGCCCTACGCAGGCACGTACACGGTCTACGACAACGTCTCGTATTATGACGGCTCTTCGAACAGGGTATCGAAGAACTTCACCACCACATACAGCGTGACCTCGCCTTCAGGCGGCGGTGGCGGTGGCGCCTATGGCGGAGTCACCACAGGGTCCACAACTCCCACCACGACGCCCCCGCCGACCACGATAGGCGCGGCCCTGCTCAGCATAGCGCCCCTGTTCACCGACATATTCCTCTCGAAGACCGCGCTCACGAGTGTGGGCTTCACCAACGCCGGCAGTTACCCGGTATGGGTCAACGCGACCGTAGCAGCCCAGAGCTTCGGCAGCATAGCGCTGTCTTCCAACGCGGTATACCTGCTCCCGAACTCCAGCGTCGTGATACAGGCCGCGATACACGTGAATCCCGGCGCGACAGCGGGCTCGTACGTGGTTCCGATAAACCTGACCGTGTCCGCGCAGGGCCATGCCTCGGCGCGCAGGACGCTGTTCCTGTCCGTGTACATACAAGGCGACGTTTCATCCCCGACCGCGATAGCCGAGAGCGCGTCCTTGTCACCCGGGTCCAAGGAGGCGTCGGGCAGCGTGATCGCCTACAACCCGACCAGCAAGGCGCTATACAACGCCACGCTGTCGCTGCAGCTTCCGGTCTCGGTCGCGAGCAGCGCGAACAGCATAGTGCTATACGGCGCCTCTGGCAGCGTGATCGTGCGCAACAACGCATACCTGCTGCAGTGGCTGGTCCCGCAGGTAGCGCCGTTCAGCTCCTACCCGGTATATTACACTATAATCAACGCGACGAACACGCACTTCCTGATGAGCCCGCTGGCATCGTTCACAGTGCCTTCCGTGGCCATCGTGTCCCCCCTGCGAATATTCGACATAAGCATACCCACAGCATACACCGGCCAGGCGTTCCAGATATCGCTGAGCGCGATATACGTGGGGAGCGCGCCCGAGAACGTTACCTTCGCGCTGCAGGCCCCGCCTAGCGTAGGCGTGCTAAACCCGGTGCAGGTGGCGTACGCGCTGCCGAACAGCGAGATGCGCCCGGCATTCAACATCACCCCCATACTGCAGTCGAAGACGTACATACTGACTCTCGCCGTGTACGGCAAGAACGTGAACCAGAGCTTCTCGCTGCCGCTTGTGGTGCTGCCTGCCGCGTACTCCGCGCCGCCCGCAAAGCCCGGAGCGCCGGGCGCGCTGCTCGGCGCGGTGCAGCAGCATATCTTTTATGTCTTAGCTTCTATAGCCATAGCAGCGGCGGTTGCCGTGGTTGTGCACCTTGCCAAGGCCGGGATGCTGCACTTGCCCAGGACTCGCGAGCATGCACCCGCCACCAATCCCAGCGGAAGGCCCAAGCCCAGAAAGGGGCCGGACAAGGGCGAAAGGGACCGGCTGATATCCCTAAGGGAGCACATAAAACGCGGAGAATGAATGCCATACATAATACGCGTATCCTCGCAGAAGGGCGGTGTCGGCAAGACCACCGTGGCCGTGAACCTTGCGGTCGCGCTTCAGGGGCTCGGGCACACTGTGCTTCTCGTTGATGCCGATACGATAAATCCATCCATCGGCTTCCATATGGGCCTGGAGGGCGCGAACATCGGATTCAAGAGCATAGTCCTCGGCAAGGCGAGGCTGGGCAACGTAACAGCGATGCACGGGCCCTCCGGCGTGCACGTGATACCCGGCCTGATAAACGCGAAGCAGTTCCTGCTCACCCACAGCCAGGAGAGGAGGATTGACGCGCTGCTGCGCGCAACGCACTACCAGTTCGCGATAATAGACACGGAGCCCGGCTACACCTCGCTCAACAAGTACATAGACAAGGCGCTGATAATCACGACGCCCGACATGCCCGGCTGCTCGAGCGCAGTGAGGCTCGCCACCGCATTCGACAGACTTCGCGTGCAGCACGAGCTCATCGTAAACAGGGTGCGCAACCGCAAGTACGAGATGCCGCTCGGAGACATAGAGGAGCTGTACGAGCGCAAGGTCTTCGGCGTGCTCCCTGAGGACGACATAGTCCCGGAGAGCGTCGAGGCGCACATACCCGCTTACATCATGAACAGCCGCACCAGGTTCTCCAGGGACATGCGGGCGCTGGCGCAGAAGGTCGTGAGCCAAGGCAGGAAGGGCGGCTTCCTGTCCGCGTCGCCGCGCGCCGCGAAGGCGTCTGCTCCTGCAAAGCGCCGTGAGGAGGAGCGCCGCACAGGGAAGAAACGGAAAGGCATCGGGATTTCCTCATTGTTCAGGAAGCGTGCAAGACCGCGCCGTCGCTGATGCGGAATCGCGAAAGGTATAAATCCAGAGCGCCCAATTATGGATGTGGTCCGATGGATAAGACCGGTTTTGCGCCGAAAAGGAGCGACATTCTGCCCGTCACGATCGCATTCCTCATTCCCGCATTGATGCTCGCTGCATACCCCGCAGGAGCGCTGGTGCCGTTCCAGGCCTCAAACTCCCCGCAGTATCTCGTGGGTTTCCGTTCCAACATAAACGCAGGCATACTCTTCGGGAACTACACATTCACCAACAACCAGTCCAGCTCCTTCTCGCCTGGCACCTACTCGATAAGCGCAATGCCCCCTAACAGCTTCAAGCTCTCTTACTGGCTGCCGTCAGGGAACGTGACCGTCGGCAATTCCATCATGCAAAACACCGGTGTCCGGTGCCGGCGCGCTGGTCGCATACTTCAACAGCATAACGCTCTTCTACGAGACCGGGCTCCCCGCGAACACGCAGTGGAGCGTCGCCTACGGGAACGCCTTCCTGGGCTCGGGCGCCAGCAGCATAAAGTTCTACACGCCTCCGGGATTATACCAGTTCAGCATCGGCAATGTCAAGGCGGGCAATGCGACGTACGCGCCAAGCCCCGGCGCAGGCATCCTCGCTAGCAGCAACACGACCACGATATCCTTCTCCATCCAGGCATCAACGACCTCTGCGACGTCCACGATATCAACGACTTCCACCACAAGCCTTTCCACCACGACAATTCCGCCAATCGGGCTGTCCAAGGCCTTGCTCACAAACGCAGGAAGCAGGAGCTCCGGCATTGTGGCGGTAGCAGGCAAGGCTGCTTCCGTGGCCACGAGCAGGTCCGCGCTAAGCAACCTCGTCCTGAATCTCAACGCAAACGGGCTGCGGCTGAACATATCCGTGCAGAACCAGTCCACAGTGCCTGGCTTCCTGCCGAAGCCCAGCGGGCCGTTCTACCAGTACATACAGATAAACAGCACCGTCGCGGGCACGGGCATCGATGCGGACACGTACATCACCGACGTCACGTACAACTTCTCCGTTCCGATCTCGTGGGCCAGCCAGCGCGGCATAAGCGGCGGCAACATGCGGCTCTTCAAGTATGTCCGCGCCTTGAACAGCTGGACCGCGCTGCCCACGCTGTTCCTGGGCGCGAATTCCACGAGCTACCTCTATTCCGCGTCATCGAATTCGCTTTCAGCGTATGTCGTGAGCTTCACCGTGTCGAACACCCTCAATGCCGAGTCCCAGTCCACCAACCTGAACGTGGGCACGAGCGATATCTTCGCTACGTACTTCTTCTCCATCGGCTCCAACGCCAAGAAAAAGGTGGGCAGCTGCGCGTATACGGATAACCTTATCGCCATAGCGGCCAACTCGATGTGCGTCGCAGGAAGCGCGACGACCGACTACCTGAACGTGTCGCTAATAGGATATAACACCTTCTTCGACGGCAACATCGTCATGCCCGCTCCTGGAAGCGGCCCTGGAAGCAGCACCGTCTACAACACGGTAATCGCAGGCATAGGCGCGAACGTCAT
>CAYNNI010000063.1:0-22168 GCA_964398805.1 Microcaldota archaeon
GCATAGACCCGCATGTCCATTGCAGGGACTTCGATTGGTCCTACAAATCTACGATAAGGCAGACGATGTCGCTCGCAAGGCGGCAGGGCATATGCGCGATACTCGACATGCCGAACATAGAGCCCGCGATAGTTTCGCGAATGATCGCGTGGAAAAGGATAGAGCTTGCAGAGCGCGAGGGCTGCTCGGACGGCTATTACCTTTACATGGGCGTGACCCCTGATGCTACTCAGATACGGGATGCTGTCATCGAGGCGGAGGAGAACCCAAAGGTCGTAGGGCTGAAGATGTTCGCGGGAAAATCCGTGGGATCTCTGAGCATACCCAGCGTGGAGGGCCAGGAGAGAGTGTACCGCAAGCTGGCCGAGATGAGGTACGAGGGCGTCCTGGCAGTCCATTGCGAAAAGGAGAGCCTGTTCACCGGGAGATGGAATCCGGCAAGGCCTTACACGTGGAACCTCGAGAGGCCGCCGATATCTGAGGTGGAATCCATCAAGGACCAGGTAAGGCTGGCGCTTGAGGCTGGATTCCGGGGCACGCTGCACATCTGCCACGTAACCACTCCTGAGTCGGTCAGGGCGGTAAGAGAGGCGAGGAGGCACATGCGGATAACGTGCGGAGCGACGCCGCACCATCTTACGATGTCAACGGCAGACATGCACGACCCGCGCGGCATATTCTACAAGGTCAATCCGCCGCTTAGGCAGCCCGAGAGCGTGAACAGGCTCATGCTCTGCCTTAGGAGAGGCGAGATAGACTGGATAGAGACGGACTACGCTCCGCACACCGCGAAGGAAAAGGTGCATGGGCGCATGTCCGGAATGACGTACAGCCTGGAGAACTACGCTGCATTCATAAAGCGCCTGTTCGACGAGGGCTTCCTGGCGCAGCAGGTGGATGCGCTGACCTACACCAACATAAAGAAGGTGTTCAGGAAGATCAAGGAGTAGCCTAGTCCAGTTGTGACAGGACCTTCTCCGCGATGTCATTTCCGAGAAGCCTGCGCACCAGCGCATCGTTCTTCCTTATGTCAGCGACGCCCCTTATGCCGTTGCTGAACAGCATGCGCGCCCTCACCCTGCCTATCTGCTCGAGGCGCACAAGGTCGAGAAGCTCCTCCTTTATGCCGTAGCGCAGCCTCACTCTTGTTTCTATGAGGTCGTGCGCGGACCTGTGCAGGAGTCGGGCGAGCTCTATCGCGGAGTACGCAAGCCAGTCAGCGTTGTTCAGCTTGGTGTAGAGCGCGCCGGGCGTGGTATTGTACTTCTTGACTATGTCGTTCTCGCGCGTTTCGCCCATCCAGTCGTTGAGCATCATCGCGGTGCTGAACGCGCGCAACGGGTCGTAGTAGCCGTATTCGGCGCTGTCGTACGCATCGAGCACGGAGCTCTCCTTGTTCATGCGCCTGTACATCACGAACTGCTCCTCTGCCTCCGGAGTCGACCTCACGTACGGCCTCATCTCGAGCGTGTTAGTTAGCATGTACAGTATTCCGACAGTGTCGAGCTTCTTCTCGAGCGACGTAATCAGCCACCTCGCTGACAGCGGGTCTATGTAGAGCTCGCTGACGCGCCTGCCTATCCTGGTCGCGAGGTAGTCCTCGCCGCTCTTCGTGATGAACTCCCATTCCCCGAGCTCGTCCAGTATCTCGTCTATAAGGTTGGATATGTGGTGCCTGTTCTTGAACTGGAAGCCGTAGAGGCTCTTCAGCAGGAAGCCCAGCATAGCGTCCTTCGTGTTGAGGAAGTGCTCCGCCACGAACGCGAGTATGTGCGTCCTGAGCACGGGGAGCACGCCGAGGCTCGACTCCACGGGCTCGAGCTCGGCAACGAGATAGCTCTTGTACAGCTCCTCTATCCTTTCCTGCGTGCTCGCTATGACGAACGCGCGACCTTCCTTGTCGTACTGCGGCCTGCCAGCTCTCCCGAAGAGCTGCGTGACCTCGTTGACGCCGAGCATGCCGCTCGCGCCGCCGTCATACCTGCTTATGTCCCTGACAAGGACTGTGTGCGCGGGAAGGTTGACGCCGTAGCCCAGCGTGGTTGTGGCGCATATGACTTCCAGGTTGCCATCCCTGAATGCGCCCTCGACGAGGGCGCGCTGCGCGTTGAGGAGCCCTGCATGGTGGAATGCTGCCCCGCCCTTCACCAGCCTGGCCAGTTTCACGCACTGGTCCGTGGGCCTTTCAAGGGCATTGAGCACCTTGTCGCTGAGCGCAGCCAGCTTTTCCTTCTCTTGGGCGCTGAGCTTCGGCGCCACTATGTCCGCGGCGCGCGCGGCGGCAGCCTCTGCGTTCCTCCTGGAAGCGAAGAACAGCAGCGCCTGCTTGCCCTGCGCAAGCGTGTCCTCTATCACGCGCGTTTCCGGAAGCTTGCTGGAGCCTTTCAGCGCTGCTGGCGCCTCCAGCTTGTCATCCGAAAGGTACGTCACGTCAGTGTTGTGGACTATGCCCTTTCTCAGCTTAACCGGCCGGTAGTCACTCTCCACCAGCTCCGCCTTCAGCCATTCTGAGATTTCACCCGCGTTGCCGATGGTGGCGCTCAGCGCTATGATCTGCGCATCGGAGATGTTCGCGAGCTTTGTCATGAGGAGCTCGAGCGTCGGGCCGCGGGACTCATCGCCCAGCATGTGGACCTCGTCGAAGATGACGCAGCCGATCTGCGGCAGCCAGTCGATGCCGTGCCTCAGGAGGCTGTCGAACTTCTCGGTGGAGAAGAAAATCATGTCGTAGCCGGAGAGCCAGGAATCCGCCGCATCGAGGTCGCCGATGCTTATCGCAGACCTTATGTAAGGGTATGCCGCCTTGAACTCGCTGAACTTCTCGGTCGCGAGCGCACGCATCGGAGCTATGTACACCGCCTTGCGCCTCCGCGCCAGTATCGAGACTGCGCACGCCATCTCCGCTATGAGCGTCTTGCCCGATGCTGTCGGGCTTGCAACGACGATATTCTTGCCCTCAAGGAGGCCCTTGCCTATTGCGGATTCTTGTGGCGGGGTGAAGCTCTTTATGCCGCGGGCGAGCACGGACTCGATTATCTCGTAGGGAAGCCTGCCCTTGATGGAGAGAACGTCCATTGCAGGCCATTGCGCACTGATAGTATTTATTGCTTCCAGAAGACGCAGGCGACGAGGCTGGTTAGCCTATTTATAGCTTGCCTTAGGAATAGTAGCGGTTGCATGCAGGACGCGCATACGAGAGCGCAGATAGCGCTGGAATTCCTTGTTGTCTACTCGTTCGTCCTGCTGATCTTCGTGCTCGTGTTCGCGCTCATAGCCTCGCAGCGCGCGACCTCGATCATGCAGCAGCAGTACGCAATGCTCCAGCTGCAGGCGCAGAACATCGCGAGCCGGATAAACGAGGGCATCGTCGCGGGCAACGGCTTCTCCGTGGCATTGCCGCTGCAGAGCGCATTCAGCTCCGTGCCTTACAACCTTTCGGTGTCAACTACGGGCGTTGTCATCGCAAAGGAGAAGCTTGGGAAGCAGGTGATAAGCGCCTACGCGTTCAGCAGCGCGAGGAACCTCGTGATAAACGGCACGCTCCTGGTGAGCGGGAACGGCGTGAGCCTCTACCTCCTGCAGACCAGCAGCGGCACGGTGCGCATCTCTAACAGCAAGGGCACCATATACGTGAACGTACAGCCTCCGGCAACGCAGTCGGTGGCGAGCTTCCAGACGCTCAACCAGTTTTCGCACGTAAAGGCCGCGTACTTCAACGGCGCGAACGGCTATGTCGACGTAGGGAACTCGCCGAGCCTGAACCTTAACGGAGATTTCTCGATCTTCGCGTGGGTGAATTATGCTAGTTTCGCGACAGGCAACTACTGGGAGCATGCGATCATCGCCAAGGACGTCGGCGGCGGGAGCAACAACAAATGGATGTTTAGCGTGACGTCGCAGACCGGCGGCACGCATTTCGAGTATTACGTCGCGCCGTCAGGGCCGAGCCAGGAGCTCAACGGGAACGCGTGGAACGTTGTGCTTGGATCGTGGAACCTCCTGGGCATCACGAAGCAGGGAAGCACCTTCACGTTCTACAGGAACGGTCAGCCAGACGGCACTGTCACTAACAGCAACTCGCTGCCGAGTGTTGTGGCTGCGGACGCCAAATTGGGATTCGCCGAGGCCGCGTACTTCAACGGCGAGCTCGCAGATGTCCAGGTATACGGCGCGGCCCTGACAGCGGGCCAGGCGCTGCAGCTATACCAGCAGGGCATGTCATCGCCGCCGATAGTTACGGCCAACATAGTGGGCTGGTGGCCGCTCAACGGCAACGTGAACGACTTCAGCGGGCAGGGAAATCCGAGCTCGCCTAACGCCATCACCTACAACAGCGTGGTGTACATGAACACGCATGTCGCGCTGGGAAGCGGCATGAATGCGATATCCGCGCTTGTCGGGGCCACGGCGAGCAACGGCATATTCACGACGGTGTCTAAGCCCAACGTCGCGCTGTACACGAACAGCACGGGCTATGCAAGCGCGTATCTGATCGCGCCTGACGTGCCAAATCTGAACTTCACGCTTTACGGGTTCAACGGCAACGGCACTACGGTCGGCAACATAATCGGCTGGTGGCCGCTTGAGGACGGGTACGGCAACACCGTGTACGACCTGAGCACCAATTACAACAACGGAGTATTCGCAAATCCGGGCTGGGTCCGCACGACAGGGCAGCTGAACAGCACCGCGAAGTTCAACGGCGGGAGCAGCAACGTGCTCGTCTCCGGAATGCCTGCGCTGTCCGGCAGCTTTACGTATGCCGCGTGGGTGTACGACTACCCTGACTCGGGATTCCAGGAGCTGTTCAACAACAACCAGTTCTCCATACGCATCGAGTCCTCGGCGGAAAACGCGAACCAGGCGTTCGCGGCATTCGTCAGGCTTTCGGACGGCTCGGTGGAGCCCAGGGCGCAGAACAACAACCAAGCCACGCTGCCCAACCACTGGTATTTCGTGGCGTCCACCTGGAATGGCGTGGCGCTCTCGCTCTACGTCAACGGCGTGCTGCGGGCGTCATCATCGAGGCAGGGCACGATAAACTCGATAGTGGTGGGCCCTACGCTGGGCAGCGGAGAGGCGCTCAGCGGCGCAGTCAACTGGTTCGACGGCCAGATGGCGGACGTGCAGATGTACAACATGGCGCTGACTCCGCAGCAGATAGCGCAGCTTTACGCGCAGGGATTTCCGATGTACGACAAGCTTAACGTGTCATTTGGTTGAGAGCATGAAAGCGCAGTTCTGGAGCCTCGACCTCGTGTTCGCGATGGTGATATTCGGCTTCGCAGTGTCGATACTTGCGTACACGTGGTTCAACATATCCGCGCAGCTGTCATCGGCTTACAGCGGCGCGGCGCCGATAATGCAGCTGCAGGCGCAGACGCTCGCGCAGGACCTGATGTCGCCGGGCGCGCCCGCCAACTGGCAGAGCATCGTGAACACAGGCAGCAGCCAGTCTTGGGGCAATGTGAGCATAGGCATAGTGTCCTCGACCGGAAGCAGCGCGATATCGCCCGCAAAGCTGAACGCCCTCTACCTGATGTCTGTCACGGACTACCAGGCGTTGAAGCTCCCGCTGGGGCTTGGCTTTGACTACTTCATCACGGTGGCGACCGTACCGAGCAGCACAAGCGCGGTCACCACGGTCATAGGCAGGGACCCCAACGCAAACGGCGCGCTCACGGTGTACACGCAGAGGATCTCGGCCGCGCTCAACGGGGCGCCAGTCGTCGTGACCGTAGAGGTGTGGACAGGATCGACGTTCGCAACCGGCTAGGTGCATTGAAATGAAAGGATTCGTATTCACGCTCGATGCGCTGTTCGCGCTGATAGTCGCAGGAGTAGGCGTGTCGATGCTCATGTACCTGCAGTACTCATCGCAGGGCACGTACCAGACGCCGCTGCGGGAGGCGTACAGCCTGCTGCAGAGCACGCTGCAGGAGAGCGTGGGCGCGGTATGCCAGAACGTCTCGTTGGGCGCGATCTACGCGTGCCAGCAGGTCAGCGGCATGCCGGGCTACAGCTTTGGCGCATACACGGCGCAGCCTTACCAGAGCGTGCTGCAGGCGATGGCGAACATGTACATCAATCCGCAGTACGGCCCGTTCGCTACCGCGCTGCTCAACGCGGTATATCCCTCCATCAACGCCAGCATATTCATAAACGGCGCGTACGCTCCGTCGATAAACCTGCAATCTGCGGTGTTCGACGGGTCGAGCAGCCGGATTAGCATAGGCACGGCAAGTTTGGGAACCGGCTCGGTTACGGTATCGGCATGGGTTTACTCGAACGGCCCTCAGCTGAATGGAATGTTTAATCTTCTATACGGGCCGGGGCTCCTTATATATTGGGGGACTTCCGGGGTGTCTGAGTCGTCTACCTTTATCGGATTCCGCGGATACAACCAGATGAACGCTCCCAGTGGCTCGCTTTCTAGCGGAACCTGGCACCACATAATCTACGTTTACAACGGCCAGGGTCTTGCTGCGCCGGCAAACTATCAGATATACATCGATGGCGTGTCGCAGACTGTAACTGCTTCTGGCGGAAATATCGGAGGCAGCACTTCCACAAATTATATCGGCAGCGACCAAAGTTCCAACTTCTTTAGCGGATTAATCGCAAACGTCCAGATCTACAACGCTGCGCTTACGGCATCGCAGGTGCAGCAGCTCTACAAAGCGGGCATTGCGGGCGCGCCGCTTGGGAACCTGGGGCTCGCGGGGTGGTGGTCCCTTGACGGCAATGCGAATGACTACTCGATCAACAGGTTTGCCAGCACGCCGACGAACGTGATATACAGCGCCAGCCTTAGCGGCGCGTATGTGCCTTCGTCTCTGTCGGTCGCTTCCCGGGTCAGCAAGGCGTCGGTGCCGATGATGCTCAACGTGAGCGGCACGACCGGCGTATACAACGTGAGCATGGTGGTGTGGCGATGAGAAACTCAAAGGGAATGCTGCTGACGCTCCTGTCAGTGGTGCTGATGACGCTCATGCTCTCGATAGTCATAACATACATACTGCTCGGCATAAACTACAGCAACCAGGATGCGCAGGGATACGGCATAACGGGCGAGAGCCAGCTGGCCGCGATCGTGCAGACGTCCATGAGCCCGGCGCTGATGACGAGCATGCAGGCGGCGCTTGCGGCATACCTGCCGGGCAATGTCGTCGCGTATCCGCTCAATGCGACTGCAGCCAACGCGATTTCGTCGCTGATGATGAGCGGCACCGTGGGCGGCACGAGCTACCCTGCGATGACAGGCTCCAGGCTCTCGGACTACGTCTCAACGCTCTCGAAGCAGGCGCTCTCGCAGAACGCGAACGTGCTGCTCTCGAACCAGAGCGTGACAGTGTTCCAGCCCTCGCCCCTGTGGCTGAACGTCACGTACACAGCGCTTGCGGTAGTAAACTCGACGTTCGGGACGTTCGCCATCCCTCTCTACTCCAGCGCTGCGCTGCCCGTGCCTGTCGCGTACGTCAACATGACGCTCAGCAACGGCCAGGCATCGGCAACGCCTGCGCAATTCCAGCAGATGATACCATTCAATGCCTTGCAGTACGCGGCTTACGAGCGCTCTGACCTGGGCAACCTGCGCCTCTACCAGAACAACATAGCGCTGTACAGCTGGTGCGAGTCCGGCTGCACCAACGCGAGCACGAACACGGTGCTCTGGGTAAGGCTGCCCAACGGCATTCCTGCATCGTCGAGCATCAACGTGGCAGTGGCGTTCATGCCGAAGTACGTAAGTTATGGGACTGGCAACTCCTACGCGGGAGAGTCTCCGCTGCTTTCGAGCGCCTACGGACAGCACGACAACGGCGCGAGCGTCTTCGGCAGCTATTGGGACTTCGCAGGCACGGCCGCGCCGCTGGGCTGGACATTGCAGACCGGCTGGAGCGTAAGCAACGGCCTGACCACTGCCGCAGGAGTAAACAGCGTATATTACGCAACATACGCCACGAATTCCGTGCCGCCCATAGTGGCGGATTTCTATGCGAACCTGCCTACGGGGGCGACCACGAACCAGAACTTCGGCTTTGAATCCGCCACTGGCTTGAGCGTGGTCTGGGAATCGTGGACGGGCGGCGCGCCCAATGGTGTGTGGTTCATGTGCTCTTATGTGTCTGCGGTCAACTGCGCGTACACGAACACCTATTCCGGACTGGGCGTTTACACCATAGATTACATATCCACGAGCAGCGCGTATCTTCATTTCAACTATGGCAGCGCCGTTGACCAGGTCACTTCGCAGATCCCGTCGAGCCTGCCGCTTGGCGGCTACCAGTATCAGGGAAGTGGATTTACGATCAGCTGGCTCCGTACGCGAGCGTACCCGCCGAGCGGCGTCATGCCCAGCACGAGCTTCGGCTCGGTAGTTAGGCTGGTGTGATGCTGCCAGGCGGGGACTACATCGCAGTCACCGTCCCGTTCTTCTGCAACGACGGCAAGGGAGACTTCGTGCTGCACAAGCGCAGCAGGAAATGCCGCGACGAGAAAGGGTGCTGGGACCTCGGCTCTGGAGGGCTGGAGTTCGGCGAGACGCTCGAGAAGGCGGTGCTCAGGGAGGTCAAGGAGGAATACGGCGCCGCGGGGCGCATACAGGAGCAGCTTCCGGCATACTCGCTCATACGCAGGCAGGGGCGCGATAAGACGCACTGGCTCGTTGTGCCGTTCATGGTTGGGGCGGGCGTAAGGAGGGCGATGATGATGGAGCCCGAAAAGGCCACGGACATTGGAGTGTTCAGGCTTGGAAGCTTTCCGAGGCCGCTGCATACCGGCGCGCGGGCCGCGCTCTCGAGATACAAGGCCTACCTCGAGAAGCGCAGATGACGTCCGGGCGGACTGCGCCTGGCTGGCGCTATATGCCGCCGATGCTGGCGAACATCCCGGCTATGACGCGCTGCATCATGAAGAATATGATGACGCCCACCACGATGAACACCGGCATGTACCTCAGGCCCTTCACCGCGGATCCGGTGGAGACCGCGGACATGATGAGGCTCGCGAAGCCCGTTATGATGAGTATGGCCGCGAGCGAGAAGTCGTAGTAAGCTTCGGGGCTTATCTTCGGCGGAGAAGGCCGCAGGAACGAGACGCCTGTCGCTGGTATGCCTCCCGGGTTCGCGGCGAGGATGCCCTTCCATATGCTGTCAGTAACAACGATCATCTGGCTGGTGAGGCCGTAAAGAACCGGCGCGGCGATGAGGCCGGCGAAGGCTATGAATATGCTGTACATGAAAAGCTGCCCAGCTATCTCCTTCTGCACCAGCTGCTGGCTCCTCATGTCCTTGGATATCTGCTCGAACAGGTCGGCCATCGCGCCTCCGTATCTCAGCGCCTCGAGCATCATCCTCACTGCGTGGCTTAGCTCCATCGAGCGGTACCTGGCAGAAAACTCCTTCAGCGCGTTCTCGAAGTTCTCCCCGCTGTATATGCGCCTGTTCATGTCCTTGATGTCGTCGCTGAGGAAAGAGAACTCCGGCCTTGCCGAGAGCAGCATCGCCCTGTCGAGCGCTATGCCGCTGCGCAGGTTCGCGGACGCTATCTGGAAGTAGTCGGGCAGCATGTCCTCCAGCTTCGTCTTCCTGTTATCTATCATGTATTCGAGCACGAAGTACATGGCAACGAGGTAGAACACGCCCGCGGCGAGGCCCGCTATGCCCGCGAGCGGAGCGAAGATCTTCACCATGATGAGCATGAGCGTCGACACCAGGAAGAACAGGAGGAAGAAGCCGAGTATCGCTATGCGCATCACGCCTTCCACGGGCATCTTTACGCCTGCGAGGTCCAGCTCCTGCGACACGCGGCGCGACACGCCCCTGCTCACAAGCATCTCGAACCTTACCATGCGATCACATCGTGTACACTGGCCTGGACCCTCTTATCAGCTGCAGGAACACTATCTGCAGGAACACCATGCCCACTATGACGAATGCAAGCACCGAGTTTGTGACCGT
Organism: Microcaldota archaeon; assembly: GCA_964398805.1. Taxonomy (GTDB): domain Archaea; phylum Micrarchaeota; class Micrarchaeia; order Micrarchaeales; family Micrarchaeaceae; genus CAISDH01. The sequence continues at coordinate 9,960 of CAYNNI010000063.1, forward strand.
GAATATCGCTATGAACGTGGTCAGTATCGTGATGACCGCGATGCCCATGCTCGGGAGTATTATGCCGAACAGCATGTAGAACATCGCTATCGCGTTAAGCCTCTGGCCGTACCTGCGCAGCTCTATGACGCGCTCCTGCGAGAGCTGGTCTATCACGCTCTGCAGCGCGCCCACCACGTCTGCGCCGGCCTTGATGCTCATAGACGCCTGCAGCATTATGCGCCTGAAAGAGGGGCTCTTCGTCTCTGCCGCCGTCTGGTCGATGGCCTCCTCAAGCGGCAGGCCGAGCTGCACGCGCTCCACGACCTTCGCGAACTCCTCGCTCGCGTCGCCGTAGCCGGTGCTGATGGCGGTTATGGCGTTGAACAACGGCATGCCGGACCTGAGCGAGATTATCATGTCACGGGCTGCGAACAGTATGTCGCGCTCTATGTTCTTCGACGCCACTCTTGCGTGGCGGGCCGGGAAGTTTATGAACTCCCCGAACGCGACGTAGTACGTCACTATTCCGAGGACGAAGCCGAACATCACGCACTCCGCGAGCGGAAGGCCCGCGTCGAGGAAGGTGAAGAACAGCGTCAGCGCGATCACGACCGCGAGCATTGCCGATGCGATCATCATGCGCTGCACGAACTCGTGGACGCCCTGGCGTATGCCCTGCTCGCGCAGCGAAGCCTCTAGGTTCTTGTGCTTCGATGCGGTGCGCTCCACGTACATGTACAGCGCGCCCTGGCCCTTCAGCGGCTGCATGCTAGGCCTGGAAGGCTTTGCCGGCTCGGGCTTTGCGGCTGCTGGCGCAGCGGTGTGGGGGGGCGCGGGCGCAGCCATGGCGCGCGGGCCGCGCGGCTGCTGGTCTGCCCTGGGCGCACCGGACGACGCCGGGCGCTTCTTGAATACTCCCGAAAGCAGCGAAGGCTTGGGCTCTAGCTCGACGCTCTTGCCGTTGACCTCTATTATGCGCTTCTGCTTCCCAAACATCATTTCACCACTGCCAGCGCCTCGTTGAGGCGCTGCTCCCTCACTGCCCAGAGCGCCTTCTCGGATTCCGCGGGCTCCGCGCCGCCCTTCTGCAGCACCGCCTTCTCGTGCGCCATTCCCGCCTTCAGGCCCCTGAGCTCCTTGCGCAGCGTCGCCATCTGCCCCTTGTCGAATATGTTGCTGCGCACGCCTTCTACTATCTTCTCCAGCTCGGATATCTGCTCTGCTATTGGCAGATTTGGAAGCACAAGCCCTTTCATGCTTACGCTCATCTCCAGCTCCTCTATCCTTGGCGCTATCTGGGAGAGCGTGCCGGTTATCGCTGCGAGCTCCGACCTCGCCTTCTCCTTGAGCGCCTCCTCGGCAGCCTCGTACGCGGGCGGCTGCGCCGGCCGGACAGGAGCCGCGGCCTGCTGCGCCGGGGCGGGGTGCGCCTTCTCGGGCTCCGCCTTCGGCCTCTGCCTTGTATCGAGCTCGGACTTCTCTATAAGCGAGATGAGCTGGCCGTAGCTCTCCGGGCTCGGAGCGGGCGCGGATTCAAGGGCCTTCTCGATGTTTATGGTGCCTTGGGCGCGCTGGCTTGCGCTGGACTCGAGGGCAGCGACCTGACCCAGCAACTCCTCATAAGATGTCATGCGCCCACTAGAAGAGGCCCTTTGTGTACTTCACGTTATTGCTCACTATGTCCATTACTTTCGCGCTGTCTTTATAATAGTTAGCAACGACTATGCCGGCATCGTCCACGTTGGTTATGCTGTTCGCTACCATCCAGTTCAGCACCCGCGCCTTCTCCTGCACGCCCGATATGAGCTCCTTCCTGGAGATGCCGCCGTAGAGCGTGAGCAGCTCAGAAAGGCGCGTGAAGTCCGCGATCTGCGCGAACCTGTCGTCTATGAGGTTCCACCTGTACAGAACGTTTATGTCGCCGGTGCGCAGCACCTCGCCGAACTCCAGCACGCGCCTCACGCCCTTCGTCCTGTGCCTGAACAGCACCACTACGCCGCCGAGCGCGTTCATCATTATCTTGGGCACGTTGATGGGCGGGTTCGTCATCCTGACCACTGTGTCCTGGGCGTTGTCCGCGTGCACCGTGCCGTACACTGCGTGGCCCGTGTGTATCGCCTCGAACAGCGTCTCGGCGTCCTTCTCCGTCCTGACCTCGCCCACGACCACTATGTCCGGGCGCTGCCTTAGCGCGTTGATCATGAGGTCGTACAGCGTGACCTCGCCCTTGCCCTCGGGATTGGGCTGGCGCGATACCATGGGTATCCACTGCAGGAAGCTCGGAAACCCGAGCTCGCGCGTGGCCTCTATCGAGACTATGCGCCTGTTCGCGGGGAAGAATATGCTGCTTGCGTTGAGGAAGCTCGTCTTGCCGCTTGCTGTGCCTCCAGAGTACATCATGCTGAGCTCGTTCTGTATGCACATCCAAGAGAGCGCGGCTATCTCCGGGCTTACCGTGCCGTTCTGTATCAGCATCGGCATGGTCCAGGGGTTCTTGGAGAACTTTCGTATGGTTATCGTGTTGCCGATCTGCGATACCGGATAGAGCGTGGCGTTTACCCTTGAGCCGTCCGGCAGCTCCGCGTCCATGAGCGGCGTGAGGTTCGTTATCTGCCTGCCGACGCGCCTGCCGATCTGCTCGGCCTGGTCGTAGATCATCTCCTCGTTCGCTGGCCTGATGTTGGTCTTGCACCAGCCGTGAATCTTGTGGAAGACCCATATCTCGCTGCGCGAGCCGTTGACCGCGACCTCTTCCAGGTTGTCGTCGGAAAGCGGCGCCTCCAGCTCGCCCAGGCCCAGCATCATGTTGAGTATGTACGCAATGAGAAGCTTCTTCACCTCTGCGTTGGTGCCGGGTATGTACTTGTCAATGAGTATGTCGCTCGCATCGATGTACTTCGCGTTCAGCTCGTCGAGGTACTCCTTGTCCTCTATGCGCGTCGGGTCTATGGGCACCATCGACGCGAGCTCCCTCCTGAAGGAGAGCACCAGAAGCTTGGTCGCGTCGCCTATTCCCGGGAAGCTGGTGCGGTATATGAGCACGAAGTCCTTCGTCTTCTCTATCTGCACCTCGACGCGCATGCCGTGCGCGTCGAGCTGGTACGCCTCTATCGCGCCTTCTGGCGCCGGGTTACTGCTTGCCATGGAACTTGCCCTTGGTGTCCTGTATCTCCTTGCCTATGTTCGCGATGTTCTTCCCGCTGTCCTGAACCTTCTTCTTGAGCTCGTTGGTTAGGCTCAGGCGCTGCTCCGGAGTCAGCGTCATGCTGTTCAGCGCCTGAATGGTCTGCTGCAGCTCAGCGACAGCGTCCCTCGCGTCGGCCACCTGCTTCGCCATCGCCTCGACGCTCTTCCGCGCCCCGCGGAGCGCGTTGTCTATCCTCGCGACGTCGCCGAACGCAGCCTTCAGGTCGCCTAGCCTGTCGAGCAGCGCCCTCGAATCCTGCTCCAGGAGCGCGCTGCCCCCCCTCATCGTCTCCTCCAGGCGCTCGTACCTGTCGGTGAACTGTATGCGCGAGTTGTTGAGGAGCTTCTTCGCGCCCGCCACCTCTTTCCTGAAGCTGCCGAGCTGTTCCATGACCTCGCGCGAGGACTTGCTCTGGGCGTTAAGCTCGCTGAGTATCTGCGCGATGCGCGCGTTGCTCACGTTCAGCTGCATCTCCACTTCCTTCTTCGTGGCGTTGATCTGCTGCTTGAACGCGCCGACCTGCGCGTCGACGTTCTGTACCAGCGATTCGAATAGCCTGTCCTTGCTCCTGGACAGGCTGTTGAGCGAGTCATAAGCAGCGTTCGCGTTCTTGAGCGCCTCCTGCGCGCCTCCTGGCGCGAGCGCGCCCTTGCCCTTGAGCTTGCTGGTGTCTATGCTGCCGAGCGAGTCGATCTTCGCGGTGAGCTCGTCTATGCGCCTGTTGACGCCCTGGTACGAGTCCTCCGCGTTCCTCTTTATCTGGTCGACCGCCTTGCCCTGCTCCACTATGCTGTCATAGAGCGTGTTGATCTGCGATAGCATCTGCTGCACCGCTGGCATGCGCTGCTGATATATGCGCTCCAGGCTTGCGACCTCTGTGCCGAGGCTGTTTATCTCGGTCGCAAACTTCTCCGCCTCGCTGCGCTGCGCCGCGATGTTCTCCTGCACGATGCCGCGCTGTACCTCTACCTTGGAGGCCACCATCTTCGCCTGCTCCGGGCTTAGGGTAACGGGCTCGATGAACATCCGCCCGACCTCGTAGCTTATCCGGACTATGCCGCCCTTCTCGAGCACCTTCGCCCAGCTCTCGACTATTGCAGGCGATATGCCGAGCGTGCCCGCTATCATGTTGACATCCATCTTCCCCTTCTCGCGCAGGAGCTCGACCAACGCATCTATGCTGGTCCTGGTCTCGGCTCCCGGGGTTGCTGCCGCCATTCGAACAGCATTATCAGCAAACCTTTAATATTCTGCGCTAGGTGCCTGGAGCGTTGTCGGCGGATACGCGCGATGCCCGGCGCCATCAGGCCAGGGCAGAAATGAAGTACGCGATCAGCGCCATGCACAGGACGAAGCCTGCTACAGGCACAGCGCGCGGAGCCTCGAATCCGCCTTTCTGGCTTTTCAGCTCGATCGCGGCGAGGTTGATTATTGCGTAGTAGCCGAGTATGCCGAAGCTGGTGAGGGTTATCACCGCCTTCGTGGTCATGAAGAGCGCCGCCGCTGCCATGAGGAGGCCTATGGGTATCTCCGCCCTGTACGGCGTCTTGAACCTCGGGTGCACCCTGGAGAAGAACGCGGGAGGCTGCCTGTTCACGGGCATGGCGTAGATGTTGCGCGACAGCCCCGGCATCTGTATGAGCAGCACGCTGGAGGTCGCGGTGAGCGCACCCAGCAGTATGGCGAGAAACCCCCACTCCGTGCCAAGAGACAGCATGACGCCCGCGAGCGGCGCGTCCCTGAAGGCGGGGGAGGCGAGGGTATCGGCACCCGCCGCGCCGACAGAGGAGACCGCGGTAAGCAGGTAAAGGACTGTCGCTAGCGATATCGCGATGACTATCGCCCTCGGCACGGTCCTGGCGGCGTCCTTCACCTCCTCCGGGGCAGCGGTCACCTTGCCGAAGCCAGCGTACGCGAAGAATATGGGGAAACGCCGCGTAAGGATGCCTCATAGCCCTTTGAAAGCATGTTGTTGAGGTTGGACGCGTGAAAGTGGGGCAGCGTGAGCGCTATGAACAGCACGAGCACGCTGACTTTCACCACCACGAGCACACTGTTCACTCTCGAAGAGAGACGCAGCCCGAGGACGTCGATCAGCATGAACGCGACGCATGCGAGCGCGGCCACGACGTTGACAGGCGCGAACGGGGCCAGACGGCCAGGTAGCCCGCGAACGCGATGCTGACAGTGACGCCGGCTATCGCAGTCGCCGCAATCCAGAGAAGGCCGGCGAAGAACCCGACTTGCGGTCCGAACGCCGCATAGACGAACTGGTACTCGCCCCCTTCCTTGGTTATCTTCGAGCCTAGGGACGCAAAGCTGAACGCGGTGAGCATTGCTATTACTCCGGCAAATACCAGCGACAGTATGACGCCTGACCCTGCCGAGCCCGCGGCTATCCCAAGTATGAAGAATATTCCTGAGCCGATTATGCCGCCCAACGATACCGAGGTCGCCCCGGAGCCTCCAAGCACCCTGTCGAATACCGAGTTCCTTCCCTTCATTTCAGATCATCGATTGCTGCGCCGGCTACATCTTGCCTACTTTTCTTGCGAGGGCATCGAAGCCTTTGAAGAACCTGCCCCAGGAGTAGACAGCCTCTGCCCTGCGCCTGCCTGCCTTGCCCATATTTTCGGCAATGCCCGGGTGCTCTGCGATGAAAAGCATCCTCTTCGCGAGCTCGGCGCTTGTGTCCGCAAGGAAGCCGGTCTTGCCGTTGATCACGGTTTCGCGGGGCCCGCCCTCGTTCACCGCTATGACCGGCTTGGAACTGGCCATCGCCTCCAGGGGCACTATGCCGAAGTCCTCGTTTATCGGGGTGTACACCAGCGCAGTGCACTTGGAATACAGCGACCGCGCCTTGTCCTCGGCCGGGTTGAGCACGAACGAGACGTTCCTCGCGCGCATGGACTTGAGCTCGTTGTAGTATCTCTCGGAGTCGCTGTACCGCTTGGACAGGGTGCCCGAGAGCACGAGCCTGTAGCTCTTGTCCTTCGACATGCGCAGGAACCGCGAGAATGCATCGATTGCATACTCCTGGCGCTTCATCCGGTCTATCCGCGAGTGGTAGAGGAAGTACTTCCCATTTCCGTTGTTCCTGAAGCCCTTGCAGTCTATTCCAGGGTTTATCACTTCGCTGCCGCGGTGAAGGTAGCGCCGCACATTGCTGCTTGTGTTCGCGCTGTTCGCGGCTATGCCCTCTATTCTCTCTACGATTCCGCCCTCTACGCGCCGGTACACCGCGGACAGCGCGCCGTATGCCAGCTTCTCGTGCGCGGGCCGGCCCCTGACTGCGCCTACCCGCGCGTCGAATATCTCGCGCGGAGGAGTGTGCACGTACCAGAGCATGCGCGCGTTCATGTTGCGCGCCCACTCGCTCGGGGACATATGCGCGTTTATCACATCGTAGTCCTCTTTTACCTTGAGCCACAGGAAATTCGCGCCGTAATGCACCCCGTTCGCTATCACGCGGGGCAGCAGGGAGCCGAATGGGCCGCGCCTCGCGAAGACCTCGATGTCCACGTCCCTGAAGCCGTCGAAAGTGGAGTTGGGCTCGTACCCGAGGGTGTAGATCTTCGCCTTGTGGCGCTGCGCTATCCTCAGTATCACGCGCTCCGCGCCGCCGCGCTCGTTCAGGTTGTGCTGCGCTATCAGCAGTTTCATGGCCGCACCCCGACGCGGGACGAGACGCCAAAGTACCGCAGGATTGCGGGCGCCACGTCGCACACGCTCGCGACCTTGCCGCACGAGCTTACGAACGCGGGATCGCTGCTCTGGACTCCGAATATGGCGCGGCGCGTGTGGTCGCCGCTCTTCGCCAGCTCGGGCGCCATGAAGTCGCTTTGCGCCGAGTAGTTGAACACGTCTATCGTGTAACCCTGCTTCACCTCCACAAGCAGGTCGGGCGCTATCGCGTCGCGCATCCCGCGGTAGTAGGCAGCGCCGTCAATAATGTCCACGATGAGCGCATCGCCTTCCGGAGATTTCAGCGAGCGCAGCGACCTCTCCAGCTCGGCCTTCAGCGCGCGCTTGCCGCTTGCGCCGACGCACGGCCTTGCGAAGCGCTCGTCGTTGATGAATATCATGCCGACAGGGTTGTTCGAGACCGATGCGAAGGCGCGGGTCTTTGCCATCTCGAAGTCGAAGTCGTGTATGCGCGTGTATGCGCCCCCGGACGCGCCGGACAGCACCTTCCCGGTCGTGCCGGCTATGGCGCCCTTCAGCTTGCTCGGCATCTTGTTGTAGACGTTGCGCAGACCGCTCTTCAGGAGCGCCTCCCTTAGCTGGTATTTCGCGCTGGCCTTGCCCTGCCGCGCTCCCGCCATGCTCTTGACCACGGAATCCTTGAGGACTGCGTAGCCGCTGTTTACCAGCCACGCGTTGAGAAGGAACTTCTGGCGCACGATCTGCACGCCGTGGTCCGATGCCACCAGGAGCGCATAGCCGTCGCCAGAATCCTTAGCGTAAGAGGCAAGCCACGATGCAAACTCGGATATCTCGCGATAGATGGGCGCGACAAGGGGCTCCCATCTGCCTGTGTTGAGGGAGTAGTGCTGCATCCTGTCGGTCTCAGTGAAGCAGACAAAAACGAGGTCGTAGCCCCCAGTCTCTATGAGGCTCTTGCTGAGCGCTGCACGGGCTTTCACGCTCTTCACGTACTTCTTCGATGCCTCTTCCGGCGACGTTTCACCGGACTTGAGCGCGGCCTCGATCTCGGGCTCGCCTTCGAAGCCGAACTTCTCTGATGCCTCTTTCATCGCGCTGGAGCTGAACTTGGGCTTGAGGGGCCATCCGGTTATCATGTCCACGCTCTTCTTCTCGCTCGGCTGCGTTATCATCGCGGGAGTGATTACGAGGCACTTGAAGCCCCTGTCGGAAAGCGCGTCCCAGAACGGCAGGTGCCTCTTGGTGTCGAGGAAGAGCAGGTTCTCCTTCTCGTAGTCCTTGCCGAGGTAGAGGAAGTCTATCACGCCGTGCTCCCGCGGCTCCAGGCCGGTGTACATGCTCGTCCATGCGGGCCCGGTGAGCGGCGGCAGCGTGGATTCCACCTCTTTCAGCGCTCCGTTGTCTAGAAACGCGCTGAAGCCCTGCATGCCCTGCTCCTTGCGCAGTTTCTCCAGGATCCACAGGGGCGCGCAATCTATGCCTATCAGGTACAGCCTTTTTCTTTTCTCCATGAAATATGCGCCCGAAGCGCTAGCTATCTCGTCACGGCGAACTTCCTGACCGCGTCGTAGAGTTCCTTCGCGCCCTTGTTCTTCTCGAAGTGCTCGCGCACAGGCCTTATCCGCTCGTCGAGCTTCTCAGCGACGAAGTTCTTTAAGTCATGCGGATGGACCTCGCCCTTCCTGTACGCCTCGACAAGCGCAGCGTAGTCGCCCGCTTCAAAGGCTCCGCCGAACTTCTGCGGTCTCTCTATGATTATCGGATCCGACTTGTCATCGACGATTAGCTTCTCTATGTAGTCGAACATGGGGTTCCCGGCGATGACCTTCTCCGGGCAGTACGCGGAGTTTATCTTCTCCTTTATCTCGGCGAAAGAGTCGTGCACCAGGATTGCGCTGCGCGGATCCGACTTGGACATCTTGTACTCCATCAGCACAGATTCGTCGCTGGTCTTGAGGTCGGGAGGCATGCCCTTGAGCCCGAGCAGAAGCGGGTGGCTAACCATGACCGGCACCTTCCACCCGTAGTGGTGCGCCACCTCGCGCGCCAGTATGTTTGCCTTCCTCTGGTCTATGCCGAGCTGGCAGATGTCGACGTCCATCTGGAATATGTCAGTAACCTGCATCACAGGGTAGAAGAGCTGCCCTGCAGAGACCGCCTCGCCCTCCTTCCTGCCCATTATGGTTATCGCGCGCTTCACGCGGTCAAGAGAGAACGCCTTGCCGATCTTGAGGAACCTCTCCCAGTACGCGGGATCGCTCATCAGGTCCTTGTTCCACACAATCTCGACTCTGTTCGTGTCGACCCCGGCGGCGCGCCACACCTCCACGAAGTACTTTCCCGCAGTCCTTATCTGCTCCAGATTGCCTCCTAGCTTGTTGTTGAGGTACGCGAAGTAATCGGCAAGATACAGCTTGAAGTGCATGCCTGTTCCGAGAAGCTTCTTGAGAATCCTGGCGCGCATGAGGCCGAAGTGTATCGCGGCGAGGCCGGACGGCTCGAAGCCGTCGTACGCCACGGGGTGCTCATGGGTCTCGAACACTGCCCGCAGCTCATCCTCGGTGACGATCTCGGCAGCGAAGCTCCGGATGGTCGCCATCTTGGTCTCAATGTCCATGGTAGAAGCATGCAGCTGAAGGATTTAAAGCTATTCTGCGCACGGCGAGCGTGGAGGTGCCCGCGTCATCGGCAAGAGGCATGGCCTCCAGCAACGCTTTTATAGATCGGGTTCACACGAATCGCAGGTGGCATGGGATGATCCCGATTCTTCCGGAGACCGCGGCAGGGACATACGCAACCGCGGGCTCCATCTTCGTCGAGGGCACGATCCTCGTGACGCTGGCGATGATATCCATACTGGCGCTATCTGCACCGATAGCGCGCAGGTACTTCCTCCAGGTGCTCAGGAAGTTCACGCTAAGGCTCGCCGCGGACATATGGTGGCTGCTGTTCGTGGTGCTGCGCGACGCGAGCATATTCCTGATGGTGCTCCTCGGATTCATGCTGTTCTGGCCGGGCACTTACCAGGACATAGCGATAGCCGTGCCGTTCCAGCCGCTAGCCATAGACATGTTCGCCATAGCGCTGGTGATACTGCTGCTCTGGGACACGGAGGAGGAGCCGTTCTTCAACAGCCTGCTGACGCTCTTCGTGCTGCTCGGCACCGTCATGTACACCGCAGGCACCGTGTTCGTTACGGAGAGCGCAACCCAGCTTGCGGCGCAGCCGCCCGCGGTCTCGAACTCCGCGAGCAACATATGAGGCTTCTTCAGCCAGAACCTCAACTCGCTCAACAACCCAGCGCTATCCATATACACATTCTACCTGAGCTTTGCGATACTGGGCGTATGCGGCCTGGTGGCTGTGGTATATTCCTTCAGGGGGAAGGGCGGCAGGGTAAGGCAGGTGGAGCCTAGGCCGCAGCCAACGCCAAGGCCGGGGCAGCACGGGCAGCCGCAGCAAGAGGAGCCGCAGGCGATGCCGATTGCGCAGCAGCCGCGGGTATGAGGGTACACTAAATGCCGTTCGAGTTCACCTTCGACAACGCAATATGCATACAGTGCGGGATATGCGCTGATGTCTGCCCGGTAAGCACGCTGGACTTCACCAGGCCCAGGCGCAAGCACATCGAGGACACAGCGCTGGAAAGCGACCTTACCACGGACATGACAGAGTATCCGATACAGGTGGCAAGGTGCATAGGCTGCATGATATGCCCGGAGGAGTGCCCGGTAACGTGCATAACTATACGCAAGGCCTATGCGGAGCCCAAGTATGCGCCAAGGCAGGGTCCGATGGTGACCGACGAACCCGAGGCGGGCGAGTTCGCGCTGTCGAAGTACACCAAGCTCATGCCTGCAAAAGCCAAGTCAAAGGATCCGTGGGGACGCGACTACATATTCATCCCAAAACGCCGGAAATCCACTACAGGCACATGGGACGAGGAGGACATGAGGTAGCGCGCATGCAAAGATTTTACTTCCGGGAAAACGCGTAAGCTGCGGCATTCTTATTGTTTGCTCTTCCAGCCTACTCAAGGTCAACTATGGCGATAAACGTTGAGCAGATGGAGCGCGGGCTCGTCTCGGAGCAGGCGGCGGAGTTCGTCGAGCGAAAGGGGCTCGGCCATCCGGACAGCCTTATAGACGGGATAGTCGAGAACGTCAGCATCGCGCTGGGAAGGCGGTACATGGAGGAGGCAGGGGAGATACTGCACCACAACGTCGACAAGGGTCTCATCGTCGGGGGCGCGTCAGAGGCAGGATTCGGCAAGGGCAGGATAACGAAGCCCATCGAGATCATAATAGCGGGAAGAGCGACAAGCGAGTTCCAGGGCAGGCGCCTTGACATAGACGGCATAGCGACCGGCGCAACCAGGGACTACCTAAAAAGGAGGACGCGCTTCCTTGACGTCGAGAGCGAGGTAACCATAATACCCAAGATAAGGAACGGCTCCGCGGACCTCGGAAGCATATTCAGGAGGAATTCCGACGTGCCGCTCGCCAACGACACCTCGTTCGGCATAGGCTTCGCGCCCTTCACAGACACAGAGAGGCTGACGCTCGAGACCGAGCGCATGCTCAACGGCGCGCAGTACAAGAAGGCCATGCCGATGGCAGGGGAGGACATCAAGGTAATGGGAATCCGCGAGGAAGACCGGATAACGCTGACAGTTGCTGTTGCGTTCGTGTCGGAGTGCGTAGAGGGCATGGACGATTACATAAGAGCAAAGGAGAGGATCGCTGCCGACATAGCGAGCAACGCGAAGAGGATAACCGGCAGGAGCGTTGAGGTGTCAGTCAACCATGGCGACTCGTGCGAGAGGAATGAGGTGTACCTGACGAAATCGGGGCTGAGCTGCGAGGCGGGGGACGATGGCGCGGTAGGAAGGGGCAACCGGGTCAACGGCCTCATCACGCCATTCAGGTCGATGTCTCTCGAGGCCGCGGCGGGAAAGAACCCGGTCAACCACGTGGGCAAGATATACAACATACTCTCGAAGAAGATGGCAGAGGACATAGTGAGGAGCTATCCGAGCATAAGGGAGTGCAACGTCGCGATGGTCTCGCAGATAGGCAGGCCCATCAACGACCCGAGGAGCGTCTACATAGACGCGATAATGGAGAGGGGCGAAACGCTCGCGCCGATAGCCTCGAAGGTCAGGGGCATAGCCGCAGAGAACCTACAGGAAATAACGTCCGTGACAAGGGACATGGCAGGGGGCAAGTACGAGATGTTCTGACTACGGCTTCTCCCTGAACTCGCTCTTCGCGCCGCTGACCAGATATGCGCCCGCAAGTATGACAGCCGAGCCCGCGAGCTGCAGCAGAGGCGCGGGCTCTCCCCCGAGCACGCCCCCGGCAAGCGATATGAT
>CAYNNI010000064.1:0-13589 GCA_964398805.1 Microcaldota archaeon
GTTCTGCCTCATGAAGCAGAATCCGTGAGAGCCTTCAGGTATTCTACACCGCCTTGCGCAGGCAGTGCACTCCGCCTTGCTTCCCCCTGCCGGCTTCCATAGCCGCGCCTCCTTTATCACGCTTTAATATGCGTTTTAAGATATTTATCGCTTGTGCGCGATACAGGTATAAACTTTGGCTGCGATGCCTTACCATGCTGTTTGTAGAGGGTCCTGCCGGGGGCGGGATGGCAGAAGCGATTGCATCCAGGCTCAGCACCGGATGTATAAAGTGCAGCAGCAAGGTGTTTCCTGACGGAGAATCCGAGGTCGGTCTCGGCAGCGCAGTAGCCGGCCAGGAAGTAATGATTGTGCAGTCCACATATCCCTTGCAGGACAAGCGGCTCATCGAGCTTTTTCTGCTTGCCGAAGACGCGAAGAGCATGGGCGCGTCAAAGGTCGGCGCCGTCGTGCCTTATCTTGCGTATGCGCGACAGGACAGGCGGTTTGAGGGCAAGGCAAATGCAGTAAGCATAAGCGCGATACTCCAGATGATGAACTGCTCCGGAATAACCACGCTGGTTACCGCGGCCCCTCACAAGAACGCGCCGCTTTCAGCGTTCAAAGGCACCGTCAAGGTCGCCGACGCGATAACCCCGCTGGCCATGTCGCTTCTCAACGATGTCCGCGCTCCTTTTGTCATAGCCCCTGACAAAGGCGCGTCCGGCATATCCGAAACGTTTGCAAGGGTGCTCGGCTGCGACAGCGCCTGCCTTGAAAAGGAGCGCGACGCTCTCACCGGAAAAGTCAGGATTGTGGACGCGCCGAAACTAGACCTTTCTGGCAGGGACGTGGTTGTAGTGGACGACATGATAAGCACCGGAGGCACGGTAGTCGAGACCGCTAAGCTTGCAAAAGAAAAGGGGGCGAAAAGGGTGATTGCCGCGGCAGTCCATCTGCTCATGGTCGGCGATGCCCACCAGAGGCTCAAGGATGCAGGAGTAAGCGAAATTTACGGCACGAACACCATCCAATACAGCAAAGCGCACATTGTTGACATCTCCGAGCAGTTCGCAAGCGCCATCGGAAACATGTCGCGGAACGCCAAGCAGAAGTCCGCACCGCACGCGTAGGATCTGGCGCCATTTTGCGGAATTGTCGTCAGTAATTCCATTGCCATAGAAAGGGTTTTAAAGCTCAAAAACCAACCATAATCAGGCGATTCCGGGCGCTGATTTTATGGGTGTAGAAGAGTATACCGCAAAGGACGTTATGGTTCTTTCCGGCCCGCAGGGAATACGCAAAAGGCCGGCAATGTACATCGGCTCCACAGGCAGCAGGGGCTTTCTGCGCCTGCTATATGAGGTCCTGGACAACGCTGTTGACGAAGCGCTCGCGGGCTACGCAAAAAACATCAAGATAATTCTCGCAAAGGAGGACGACATCGACAGCGCGGAGGTTAGCGACGATGGCAGAGGCATACCCATCGACGTAATGCCCAAGGAGGGCAAGCCTGCGCTCGAGGTGATAATGACCAACATACATGCCGGCGCCAAATTTGACAATAAGACATACAAGGTCGCAGGAGGCCTTCACGGAGTGGGTCTTACGGTCGTGAATTCCCTTTCGTCGCGCACCGAGGTCTCAATAAAGAGGAACGGTAATGTCTACAGGGAGGTATTTAGCAGGGGCGCCCCCATTTCTGTACTGGAGATCATCGGCAGCTGCCCTCCCCAAGAGAGCGGAACCACGATAAAGTTCACCCCGGATGCGGAGATATTCTCTACAAAAAGCTTCGAATCGCTGGAACTAAACGAGCGGCTGAGAGAGCTTTCATTCCTAAACCCAGGCCTTTCCATATCTCTCACTGACAGACGTGAGCCTGGAAACGAGAGGCAGGTCACTTTCCTCTCAAAGCGCGGAATATCCGAGTTCGTAGACGTGCTCAGGGACGCCAAGGAGCCGATTACCCGGCAGATATCCATAATCAAGGATGTGGACTCGATGAAGATAGATCTAGTGGTGCAGTACGTCAACGATTACAGCGAGAAGCTCCTCTCATTCGTAAACAGGATAAAGACCTCGGAGGGCGGAACCCACGTCGTGGGCTTCCACACTGCGCTTACGCGCGCCATATCCAACTACCTGCAAAAGTCGAAGAAGCAGGGCAAGAACGTTCCCGAAATAGAGGGCGATGATACGCACGAGGGCCTTGTGGCCGTGCTGTCCGTGCTCATGCAGAATCCGGAGTTCGAAGGGCAGACAAAGGAGAAGCTGGGCAACGTTTCGGTGAAGAATACCGTCGACAGTTTAGTCTACTCGGCGCTTTCGACCTATCTGGAGGAGAATCCCGCCGACGCGATGGGGATAATCAGGAAGGTAACCGCATCGGCAGAAGCGAGGGAATCAGCCAGGAGGGCGCGCGATCTTGCAAGAAAGAGGAGCGCCTTCGAGGGCGCGCTGCTCCCCGGCAAACTCTCGGACTGCACCGAGTCTGATCCGGAAAAGACGGAAATCTTCATAGTGGAGGGCGAGAGCGCCGCGGGCTCCAGCAAGCAGGGCAGAGACCGCCACTACCAGGCCATACTTCCTCTCCGCGGAAAGATACTCAACGTTGAGAAGGCGAGCGACGAAAAGATATTCAACAACGCGGAGCTGCACACGATGGTGACTGCTTTCGGCACCGGGATAAAGGAGTCTTTCAACCCAGACAGCATAAGGTACAAGAAGATAATACTGCTTACCGATGCCGACGTGGATGGGAGCCATATCAGGACCCTCCTGCTTACTTTCTTCTACCGCTACATGCGCACCCTCATAGAGCGCGGCAACGTTTACATAGCGCAGCCCCCGCTTTACAGGATTTCAAAAGGAAAAGAACAGAAGTACCTCTATTCCGACGGAGATCTGAAGACCGCGCTAAAGGAATACGATGGCAACGCGGCGGTGCAGCGCTACAAGGGCCTTGGCGAGATGGATCCCGAGCAGCTCTGGGAGACCACGATGAACCCCACCAACAGGATACTCAAGAAAGTCTCGATTAAGGATGTCCAGCTTGCGGATGCGCTGTTCACGACCCTGATGGGCATAGACGTGGAGCAGAGAAGGCACTTCCTCGAGGAGCACTCCAGCGAGGTATCGTTCCTTGACATATAGTGTTTGAAATGGCAGGAGTTATCGATGCACCGATAGAGCAGGAGATGCAGTCCAGCTACCTGGACTACGCGATGAGCGTGATAATAGGCAGGGCGCTGCCCGAGGTCAGGGATGGGCTCAAGCCCGCGCAGCGCCGAATACTCTACGCGATGTACAAGCTCAACAACGTGCACAACCAGCCCACGAAGAAGAGCGCAAGGATAGTCGGCGAGTGTATAGGAAAATACCATCCGCACGGCGATGTCGCGGTGTACGAGACGCTCGTGAGGATGGCTCAGGACTTTAGCATGAACCACATGCTTGTGGAAGGCCAAGGCAACATGGGCTCCATCGACGGGGATCCTCCAGCGGCGATGAGATATACTGAGGTGCGCTTGTCCACTGTGGCCGAGGAGATGCTTGCGGACCTCGAAAAGAAGACCGTGCCGTTCGTTCCGAACTTCGACAACACAGAAGAGGAGCCCGTAACCCTGCCCACAAAAATTCCAAACCTTCTACTCAACGGCGCGTCCGGAATAGCAGTTGGCGTGGCGACGAACATGATGCCGCACAATCTGGGCGAGCTGTGCGATGCCGTGACCGCTTACGCGGACAACTCAGAGATAACCTCAGAAGAGCTGCTTAACCACCTGAAGGCCCCAGACTTCCCAACCGGCGGTACGGTCTTCAGCGATACCCAGCTTACCGAATCGTACCTGACAGGGAGAGGCACAGTTACAATCAGGGGAACTACAACGATAGAGGAAAAGAACGGAAGGCAATCGATAATTATAACAGAAATCCCGTACACAGTCAACAAGGCCCTTCTAGTCGAAGGCATAGCTCATCTCGTTGCAGACAAAAGGCTTGCGGGCATATCTGACCTTCGCGACGAGAGCGGAAAGGAGGGCATACGCATAGTGATAGACCTCAAGCAGGGAACAATTGCAGACCACGTGCTCAATTTCCTGCACGCCCACAGCCAGCTTCAGATATCGCTGCCTGTGATGAACATCGCGATACTCGACAACAGCCTAGTGACGCTCAATCTCAAGCATTACATCAAGACCTTTGTCTCCTACCGTCTGGAGGTCATAAGGAACAGGAGCAACTACGAGCTTGGCATAGCCCAGGAGAAGCGCCACATCCTCAAAGGGCTTCTCATAGCGCTTGGCGACATAGACAACGTAATAGGCGCGATAAGGAAAAGCAAAAGCTCAAAGGAGGCCCAAGCCACGCTCACGGAGCGCTACCGGATCAGCGAAAAGCAGGCAAACGCAATCCTCGAGATGAAGCTCAGCAGGCTCACGAGCA
Organism: Microcaldota archaeon; assembly: GCA_964398805.1. Classification (GTDB taxonomy): domain Archaea; phylum Micrarchaeota; class Micrarchaeia; order Micrarchaeales; family Micrarchaeaceae; genus CAISDH01. The sequence goes on from CAYNNI010000064.1 coordinate 4,429, forward strand.
TGGAGGTGGAGGCGCTGGACCGCGACAAAGAGAGCCTAACAAAGGAGATCGAGCGCCTCCAGAAGATCCTTTCGGACGAACGCAACATGCTACAGATCGTGAAGGAGGAAACTGCAGAGATCAAGCGCAAGTACGGGCGCGAGAGGCGCACTAGGATAGAGTACAACGCCACTGTGCAGGAGTTCGAGAGGGAGGACCTCATAACTGACGAGGAGACAACCGTGATACTCACAAAGAACAACTACATAAAGAGGCTTCCGCCAAGCGCGTCCAAGGCTCAGGGGCGCGGCGGCAGGGGCGTGATAGCGATAGAGCTCAAGGAGGGCGATTTCGTCGCTTCCGTTGTCCCGTGCATGCTGAAGGACTACCTTTTCTTGGTTTCAAACAAGGGCAGGGCTTACTGGCTCAAGGCCTATATGGTGCCCCAAGAGAGCAGGTACGGCATGGGCAAGGCGATAGTAAACCTTGTGAAAGTCTCCGAGGGCGAGCGCATACACAGCGTGATAAACACCAAGTCCTTTACCGGGAAGTACCTTACCTTCATAACCGCAAAAGGCAGGATAAAGAGGGCGTCTGCGGAGCGCTTCTCCAGACCAAGGGCAAGCGGCGTAATCGCGATGCCCCTGCTTTCAGGAGATGAGCTTGCGGACACATGTCTTTCATCAGGAAATGACGAGCTATTCATAGCCACGCGCAAAGGAAAAGCGCTGCGCTTCAAGGAGGCCGACGCTCGGCCGATGGGCCGCATAGCGCATGGAGTGCGGGGCATACGGCTTGCGGCAGGCGACGCCGTAGTGAACATAATGGCTGTGCATCCGAACGACCTCGTAGCCTCTGTCACCGAGCTCGGCTTCGGCAAGGTCACAGAGATCGACGCGTACAGGCTACAGCGGCGCGGCGGAAAAGGCGTCATAAACATGCACTTGAAGGAGAAGACAGGTGGCGTAATCAAAGCCCTCCGCGTATCCGTGGAGGACAACGTGCTCCTGGTGAGCTCGGGCGGTCTTTCCATACAGTTCAACGTCGCAAGCATAAGGAAGACCGGAAGGAGCGCCAGCGGAGTGCGTCTCATGCGCCTAGAGCGCGGGTCTAGGGTTGTAGACGCGCAGGCAATACCCCAATACAAGGCCGTTACCCAAAATTAAAGGAAATAAGGCAAAGTTCTTTTAGTCTAACAAGAGAGGTACAGAGGCAGATGGGATGGGCCCAGGTGGACTGATTCTATAATAAGAGTCCTAGCCATAGGCAATGCGTCTTACGAAGGCAAGGTCGAGCTGTGCCTGACGGCCCGCGCTTTTGGCGCTGCGGGGATAGTCTTCACATGCAGGAAGGACCCCAGACTGGAACGGCGCGTACGGCAGATAAGCAGCAAATGGGGAGGGAACTTCAAGGTGGCTTTCCAGAGCGACTACAAGAAAGTGCTCGATTCCGCGAGCAACTACAAGAAGGTGTACCTTACAAGGTACGGCACACCGCTGCAGGGCGTCCTTTACTCGATGAGAACGTATCGCAACCTCTTCCTGATTGTTACAGAGCAGGAGGCCTTCAAGACGATGTTCTCGTACGCAGATTTCGGAGTCAGCATAACCGATCAGCCGCACAGCAGCTCGGCCGCAGTGGCGATCTTCCTCCACGAGTTCTACAGCGGGAGGGAGCTCGCAATGCACTTCGAAAACGCCCGCTACAAAATAGTGCCTTCAAGCCGTGGCATACATGTCGAAAAGAGCGTCCAGAAGCCCACTGCGTAATCAGGCCGACCAGTATTTCCTAGTCCTAACAAAGGTCTTCTGCGCCTCCAAAAGATCCATAAGGAATTGGTTCTCCTCGCGCCTCAGCATAAGGAGCGCCCTGGAGGCTGTTATCGGCCCAACGCCATACACCGAGAGAGCGACGGCAGCCCTGCCGCCATAGGCGTCGAAAAGCCCGGCATAGCGCATCATCTCTTTCATGAACTTTGCCTCCTTCGGCTTCAGCGCCTTGCCCGCCATGCGCCTTTTCACAACGTCTTCATATTCCTGCCTGTTAAGGGTCAGCATGGGGCTGCCGCAGCTGGGGCACAGAATCCGTTTCTCGTCTTTTAGCTCTGCGAGCCCCCGCGTGAACGCGAAGCCGCAGTACGTGCACAGAAGCGATATTTTCTTCGCAAGCACGTGCTCTGCGAACGCGCCTACAAGCTCGCTGTTGGGTCTCATCGGCGCCACGAGCTCCTTCGTATAGTACGCAGCATCGAGCATAATCCGCGTTATCGGAGACACAGCTTCAAGGCGCACCGCATCGATCGTAATCTCTCCAGAGCGTACCTGCCGAGCGAATTCCCGGAGGGTTCCAACATCAAAGTAATTGTGCATTATTTCCCTCAGGGTCTCGGCATATGCTGGCGTGCCCTTGAGCAGCCTCATCAGGCGCCTGGCCATTGATGCGGACACCGCCGCTCCCTTCTCCACTATCCCAAACAGCTGAGCTATGGCCATGAACTTGTATCTGAAGAGCTCGCCGTTCGAGATTGATACCTCTAGCATGCTTTCTATGCGGTCCGGATCCAGGCCCCTTAGCATCGCGGAAACGTCCTCCCCCCTGTCGGTGTCTATGAATATCGAATACGGCGATGCCTTTATGTTCGTGCTCTCCCCGAAGCGCGAACTGATCATGTATGCAAGCAGCCGCGCCAGCGCCTCGTTCGCCTGGGTTCCGAGATACGTGTGCAGAACCACATAGTCCCCGAGGAGCTCGACGACGAGCCGGCCGGGAGATGTATGGAAACTTTGCTCTTGCTCACCAAGTGCGCCGTCTATCTCCTTTCTCGCGCCTTCGTCTGCGCATCGGTTCTCGTCCTCAAACTTGCTCAAGAGCCTCATCACCTCCTGCGCAACCCCGCGGCTTACGGGTATGTCCTCGCCCTGCCAGTCCGGCACTGCAGCTTCCACATCGGCGCTGGGCTCGACGCTTACTATGTCGTTGTCTATGCTGACGGCACGCCATGGCAGCCCCTTCGTTATGAACGTCCCGCCCGCCTCAAGGCTGCTCGCGACAAAGCGCTCGTCCAGCATTGCAACCAACCTGTTGTCCGCTATCGTTCTCACAGCAATCCTCTTCACGTCGGGTATGACGCTCAGATGCCCGTAGTAATAGGCTCTGGTCCTCGCGCCGCTGGTCACCGTCCTGCCATCGAACCCTATGAGCAGCTGCCTGCTCATGAATTCGAGGAGGCTTTCCAGGGTGCCTTTCTCCAGCCCGACGTAAAGGTAGGACCTGTGCACCAGCGCAAGGAGCGCGTCCGCTCCGATTGCGCCCTTGTCCAGCGCCACGCCGCACACCTGGTTGGCGAGAACATCCAGCGCCCCTGCATGCATCGCAAAAGTCTCTACCCTGCCTGCCTTCGCGTTGCCGTATACGGCAACGGCCTCTATCGCATCCATCACGTTCGTCGCTATGACGACCCCTCTGGACAGCTCCCTCTCGCGGTGCCCGCTCCTCCCGACGCGCTGGATGAGCCGTAGCGCCTGCCTCGGCGAGCCGTACTGTATCACCAAGCCGATGCTGCCTATGTCTATCCCTAGCTCCAGGGAGCTGGTGGCTATTATGCTCTTCAGCCTGCGCGCCTTGAATGCGCCCTCGATCGCTATCCTTTCGTCCCTGTCCAGGGAACTGTGGTGCACGCCTATGCCGCCGAACGGCCTCTCCCGGTCGAGGTTGATTAGCCTGTTCCCGAGCGCCTCCACCACCTGCCGCGTATTTGCGAATATGAGAGTCGACGTGGAGGACGCGACGTGCCTTGCGATCGCCTCTAGCCGCGAGAGCGCCGGCGAGTCCAGCCCCAGCCTTTCCGAGAAGCCCTTCAGCTCGGCGCTGTGCCTCCGGGGAAGCTCAACCCCGACCTCGATGCCCTTGCGCGCGTCCACGCTTGCAAGCGAGCATTTCCTCCCGTTGCACAGGAATCTCATGGCCGATGCGGTATCGCCAACGGTGGCGCTTATCCCTATCCGCTGGTATCCCGGTGCGACCTCCTCAAGTCTTTCCAGCGCGAGCGATAGCTGCGCCCCGCGCTTGCTGTACAGGAGCTCGTGAAGCTCATCGACTATCACGGCGCTTATGTTGCGCAGCGCCCGGCCCATGCCCTTGGTTGGCAACATGCTCTGAAGTGTCTCCGGCGTGGTTATGAGAAGAAGCGGCGCCTTCCTCACCTGCCTTGCCCTTTCACTAGGCGACGTGTCGCCGTGCCTTACTGCCACGCTCACTCCGATGGCCGCGCACAGGCTCTCCATCCTGTCGAGCAGATCCCGGTTGAGCGCGCGCAACGGGGTTATGTAAAGCACAAATATCCCCTCCCGGGCGCCTTCCGTCCCTGCCATCGCGTCCAGCAGCGGCAGCACTGCCGCCTCCGTCTTTCCCGAGCCTGTGGGCGCGACGATAAGGCAGCTCTCACGCCTTGCGACTATAGGTATAGCTTCCTTCTGGATGGCGGTGTAGGCGCCATACCGTTCAAGAAACATCTCGTATATGCTGCGCAAAGAAGCGCCTAAACAGCAGCCTGGGCACTGCGCGCCTTAAGGCGCTTTGTGCCTATCCAGATGAGCACCACCGCAACCATTCCGGCGAGAACGACCTCAACGAGGAACGGAGTTATGAAGGTCATCGTGGCGCCCGCACCGTCTACAAGGTTCATCCCCTCAGTCAGCCCGAAGTACTTTGCAGTTCCCGCTACGTAGCCGTAGGGCACGTTGTGCAGCACGAGCGTGCCGTCATCTCCGGTGCTGGTCAGCACGCTCGTCCCGTTCCTGAACGCAATGCTCAGCGTGGCGTTGACTGGCGTGCCGAACAAGCTGCGCGCCGATAGCGCGACGTCGTATACGGGCGCCCGCACCTGCAGGTCTCCTGGTGCAGCCGGCTCGAAAATGTAATTTGTGGTCACGACCGTGCCCTTGTAGTATATGTACGCGACATTGTATTTCCTGTTCGCGAACAGGAACGCGCTACCGTTGGCCATCCTCATTCCGCTTACGTTGAAATATTCCACGCCCTCGAGCGGCGCGCCGTTCGCGTTCTCAGGAAGTAGCGTCACCAGGTACTGCTGCGCGTACAGCGCGCTTATCGTTACCGGCGCATCCACCAGCACGGTCCTGCTGCTATTGGCAGTCCCGTCGCTCCATTGCTGGAACGCGATTCTGGAGTCGTTGCCGGCCTGCACGTATTCCTCGCTCAGCGATATGCTAGCCGTGCTGTTCTGCATGTACCAGCCATTGCCGGTGACGTTGCCGTATGGCGTCGTGGCGTTCACGAGGTACTGCGTGCTCCAGTGCGCTGTCATGTTCTTGGGGGCGTCCATTACCACACGCGTCGAGTTTGCCTTCGCGCCGCTGCTCCATCCTGCGAACGCGAGCCTGACTCCGTCAGATACGCCTATTATCGTCTTCGACACCCCGATTGTGGCCGTGCCGTTCGCGTTGTACCAGCCGGCGCCATAGCTCCCTCCGTAGCTGCTGTTCACACCGATGTAGTACTGCCTCTGCCACACCGCGCGCTCAGTTATGTTGCTTTCCATGGTCACGGTTATAGTGCTCGCGTTTCCGGTATAGGCGCCGATGCCGGTGCCTTTCCAGCCTACGAAAAGCTCCCGGACAGAGCCGCTTATGTTGATTGCGCCGGGCGCGTGGAGCGTAACAGGGGCGAACGCGAAGTAGTTGCCGGACCCGCTGATGTTGCCGTACTGGGAAGAAACGCCAAGGCCGTATCCCATCCGCCACAGCAGCGTTCCCGAAAGGGTCGAGAGGCCGGATCCTGTCTCGAAATAGTTTATGTTGCGGCCTACCTCCTGCACGCCATACGTGTTCGTCACCGTCTTTATGCTGTCTTTTCCATATCCTATGTTAGAGTATGCGCTCGGGAGGGGCACGTACCTGTCGCCGTTATAGAAGGCAGCGTCCTTGAACTGCACGGTTTTCATCACGAAAGCGTTCGTGTCCGTATTCGTGATCTCCGCGAGCGCGCTCGGGGAGTTCCTCCCCGAGGACGCGGTTCCCAAGTCAACGCTGCCCACGCTCTGCCCGTTGAAATAGAAGTACCATGTATTTCCGCTGGACCTGAAAGAGTACGTGTTGAAGATTCCGTCGGTGCCTGCGGAGGCGTTGCTCCCTATGCCGCCATAAAAGTTGCTTTCGTTCGAGCTCGCGGGGAAATACTCCCAGAACCAGGTCGGGACTCCTGCCTTTATGTATGCGCTGCCGTTGCAGCCTCCGGTGTCGCAGTATGTCGGATAGTACGCGCTCTGGTTCACAATCTCGTAGCCGATCTGCACGAACGCCCCATTATCCAGGTTCTCCCCTATCCAGAATCCAAGCGATCCCATCGAGATGTTTTGGTAGACTGTCTGTATGGACGCGCTCGCCCCATAGTTGTAGGCGGAATCGGCGCCTCCCATCGCCCCGCTCTGAAGCCACGCCTGCGCGCCGGCTATGTTCGCCGCGCATGCGAACGCAAGGACAAAAACCAGGCTATACCCTCTCATAGTCAACTCCCGCTCCCTCGAGCCCGCGCAGTACTCCCGACCGCTGTTCAGCATTCAAGCTCTTCCACTCTATGACTGCGATCTCCGTCCGCAGGTCAGAACGCCCTACCGCCTGCTGCAGCATATCCTCCTGTATGCTGTATTTTGGCATTATATGCCCGAAAGCATATCTGCCCTCGAGCGCGAGCCTCGTGAACTTTTCAGGGTAATGCGTCCCGCCTATACCTACCGCAACCTTGCCGTACTCCTCGGCTTCCGAGGAAGCGAAGGCACATATCGCGCCAGCGAGCACGCCTGCCAGCCTGACACTCCCCGTGGTCTGCTCGTTACCGCCCAGCTCTACGAAGAAGGAAGGCACATCGGTGAGCGGACCGTGATGCGTCGCCTCGTACGTGAGCTTGAGCCCGGCAGAGCTCCTGTCGATGGCCCTAAGCATCGACAGCATGTTCGCAGGCGTGGCGACGCTGAGCGCCTTTGGCGCGCCTCCAAGAAGCGCATCGTTATTCCAGTTTCCAGTGGCGTGCACAGTGAAGGCCCCAATCCCGCTGGCGCTGCTGTGCTTGCTCAGGAAGACCGCGACGTCTTTCCCTACGATGCGGTCAACGAAGCCCGCATCAGTGATGCCCCCGCCTATTTCAAGCATCATGTCCTTCCCGGATACGAAAATCCGCGCGGAGCCGTCCACGCCCGATTCCTCAAAACCGCACAGTTCCTTCAGCACCCCGGCTATGTTTGCCGAGGTCTGCTGGTCTTTGGAATATATGAAGCACACCATACGAATCCGGCTAAAATATAATAACTAGCCCGCATAACTAATAAAGGTGCGCCCATGCTGTACAACTATGCAGCGCTTGCCTTCTTCGTCGTTTTTGGCCTCTCCATTCCGGCGTCTTATCTCCTGGCATCGCGCCTTCTCCGGCGCCAAGAGCCTCGGAATGCTGTGAAGAACGCGCCCTTCGAGAGCGGGGAGGATAGCATAGGCACAGAGCGCAACATACAGAGCGAGTACCTGCCTTACTTCGTGCTTTTCCTGCCGTTCGAGATCGTCATAGCGATCCTATTCCTCTGGTCGTACGGGTCGAGAAGCATTCCCAGCGGCGCCAGCGCGGCCGTGGTGGCACTTGCGCTGATAGCGTCGGTATTTTCCCTCCTGGGCTACAGGCTTGCAAGTGAAAGGCATGGCTGACCAACAAAACGCGCCTGCATCGGTTACCGCGCAGCAGCAGATGGACCGGATCCGTGCAGGCGTGTCGAAGCCTAGCGCGGTGCGATCCAACATCGCCTTCGCGAAGATGAGCGACCTTGCAAGAGCCCTTGCTAAGCCGGCGATAAAATGGGGGCGCTCCAAATCGCTGTGGCCCCTCCTATTCGGGCTTTCCTGCTGCGCGATAGAGCTCATGGATTTCGGAGCCTCAAGGATAGATGCTGAGCGCAAGGGCTACCTCCTGTTCAGGGGCACGCCTAGGCAGACCGACGTGATGATAGTCGCGGGCTGGGTCACCAAGGCGATGGCGCCCAGGATCAAGCGCCTGTACGAGCAGATGGCGGAGCCGCGCTACGTGATAGCGTACGGCGAGTGCGCGACCTGCGGCGGCCCCTGGTGGGAAAGCTACAACATAGTGCTCGGCATAGACCAGATACTTCCTGTTGATGTGTATGTCGCAGGATGCCCTCCCAAGCCGGAGAACCTCTTCGCGGCGCTGATGAAGCTTCAGGACAAGGTAGGTGGTAAAATTGCTGGAAACGCAGAGCGAAGCGTTAGTGAGAACTTTAGAAGGGCTGAAAAGTAGAGGCTACGACTACCTCAAGAAGATCACCGCGATAGACCGCGGCGACCACCTCGAGGTGCTGTACGTGGTCTACAGCACCGAGACGAAGCTCGAGGAGGTGGTGACGATTGCGCTTCAGGCAGGGAACGCGAAGGTGCCCACCGTCGTGAAGCTCTTCGGCGCAGCAGACTGGTATGAGCGCGAGCTCAGCGAGATGTTCGGCATAGGAATAAAGGGCAGGAACGCCAAGCGCCTGCTTCTTGAGGAATGGGAGGGCACCGAAGCGCCCCTCAGGAAGAGCTTCAGATGGGGGCGCCCTCCAGGAACGAAAGGCGGCTACATAGGGGTGAAGTGGCAGTGACGTCATCGATGCGCATAAACATAGGCCCGATACATCCCAGCACTCACGGCGTGCTGAGGCTGGTGGTGTATGTGGACGGCGACACGATAGAGCACATAGAGCCCCATGTGGGCTTCCTGCACCGCGGAGTCGAGAAGCTGATGGAGAACAGGATATACATGCAGAGCCCTGCATACGCTGAGAAGCTGGACTACGTCGCGCCCCTCAGCTGGGACGATCTCTACGTAGCTGCCGTAGAGCAGGCTACAGGCACAGAGGTAAAGGAGAGGGCGCAGTACCTACGCGTCGCCATGCTCGAGCTCCAGAGGATTGCAAGCCACTTGCTGTGGCTCGGCACGTTCTGCAACGACCTCGGCCAGCTCTTCACCATATTCATGTGGGCTTTCAGGGAGCGCGCAATGGTGATGAAGCTTCTGGAGGATGCTTCCGGAGGCAGGATGTTCCACGTAAACCTGCGGCTGGGCGGGTTCCAGCGGCAGGCTCCCCCCGACTTCGCGGAGAGGGCATATGCGCTCGCAGACCATCTCGA
>CAYNNI010000065.1:0-1838 GCA_964398805.1 Microcaldota archaeon
GTATTCGTCCATCATCCACGCCATTATCTGCGGCGTGGTGTAGACGTCGGGTGCGGGCACGTCTATGTCGGGCCCGATGAATCTGCCGAATGCCCGCATGTAGCTTCTCGAGAGGCTCTCGAGCTCCTGCTCGTCCATCGATTTCGGATCACAGATGACCCCGCCCTTCGCGCCGCCGTAGGGGATGTTCGCCAGCGAGCATTTCCATGTCATCCATGCGGACAGCGCCTTCACCGTGTCGAGGTTCTCCTTCGGATGGAACCTTATCCCGCCCTTGCCGGGGCCGCGCGCGTTGTTGTAGAGCACGCGGAATCCTGTGAAGGTCCTGGTCTTTCCATCCCGCATCCTCACGGGTATGTTCGCGGTCACGCTCTGCATGGGCTCCTTCAGTATCGCGAGCGCTTCCTCGTCGAAATGCATCAGTTCAGCAGCCTCGTCCAGCTGCTCCTGGACTATTTTAAACGGATTCAACTCCTCTGCCATGGTATCGCGGTAATGCAATGCAGTCAACATATAAAACACCTATTGTGCATTTCGATTTCGCTGCGGGTTTTATCCAGCAGGATTCCATCGCGCAGCCAAGCGCGGCGTTATGCGGAAAGGGTTGAAAGATACGCTTTTAAATCTGCTCATAACTATATGAGAGATTTCCATGACGGCAATCATCAATCCTAAGGCACAGTCAGCGATGGAATACCTCATGACCTACGGCTGGGCCATACTGATAATATCCGTGGTCCTCGGCGCGCTGTTCTCCCTCGGAGTGTTCAGCGGCGCAGGCCTCCTCGGAACCGCGTGCATCGCGGGCTCCGGCTTCCTGTGCTCGTCCCCGATCCTGGCCACGAACGGCAACATAACGTTCTCATTCGGCCAGAGCACCGGAATCACGCTATACAACATCGCCATGGCATGCGTCGCCACGACAACCACCACAGGGCTTCCCGGGAATACGGTTGCGATGGTGCTGCTTTCCGCGACCGGCGGCGCAACTACGACGCTCTCCTCGCCAGGAAACGCAGGCGCGCTCACCCTGGTGAGCGGGCAGACAATAACAGTCAACGCGCTCAAGTGCTTCGGCTCTGCGCCAGGCACGCCCGGCCTGATAAACCAGGCGCTCGGAACCTCGTTCAGCGGCTCGCTGCTGATGAACTACACCGCAGCCACCGGCGCGCCGACATCTGGAGTCGGCAGCACCAACCCGCTGCTCACATCGAAGATAGCCGCACTCACAACGAAGGTAGTATGAGCCGGAAGGCGCACTTCCGCGCTCTCTGCGCGCTGACACGAGGCACATCTATGCCGAAAGAAAGAAGATAATGGCGAGGCGTTCCAAACTGCAATCCTATGGTGCTGGCTCTCTCCTTAAGAGACTGAGAACTCGCGAATATGATTTCGTCAAGACGAACCTCGGTCAGGTCGTCAAGGAGATAATGAACCTTGCCCTGCGGTTAGATGCCGACATTGCGATAGAGAAACCGAAGCGATTTGGAAGGAAGGGAAAGGATTTCAACAAGATTGTGATGCGGATTCCTTTCTTCAGATTCAGGCAGATTCTCTCTGCCCGTTGTTTTGACAATGGCATAACGCTGAACATCGTGGACTCGTGGCATACGTCCAAATACTGCTCGCACTGCGGTGCTGTTGCGAGGAGTGGACACAGTAGCAACTATGCCCTGTTCAGGTGCGGATGCGGAGTCGTGGTGAACTCCGACAGAAATGCAAGCAAGAACATCGCCATAAAATCCCTGTTGGAGCGGGAACATGTCTTGACCGATAATGCCCAGATTTCCAATAGGCAAGGTCTTGTAAACGACCTTTTGCTGTCCTATGAAGTTGGT
>CAYNNI010000066.1:0-10857 GCA_964398805.1 Microcaldota archaeon
GATAATGCAGGCATACGGCACGAACAGGGTGCTCGTGGCTGGATACTACGCCAACCAGACGACTGCGGCAGCGAACGCGTTCATAGAGCAGCTCTATGCGAAGGCAGCAGGCAAGTGAAGCCTGCTGTTTCTTTCTTTTTCTCTTCCTTTTTTATTTCCTGACACCCCAGTTGCCACACTGCGGAGCAGTGCGGCTCTCTCGGCGGCGCGCGCCTATGCTGCGCCCTCGAGCGCGTTCTCCGTGGCGCCTGGCCTCGGCGCGGTGCCGCTTCCGCTTCATGCGTCCGGCATCGCCGCCCGGGCCCAAATAGCCGAAACCGATGACCAACGCTTATAAAGATTTCCATTCAATAAATACCGACGGTGCGGGCATGAAACCTTCCTACGCGATTCTGCTAGCGCTTGCTGTCCTTCCGCTTGCAGCGAATGCAAGCAGCATAGGCCTTAACGCCTCGCTATACGGCTACCTGTCGGCTTACATACCCAACGCGACACTCCAGAGCGCGTCCTACTTCCGCACCAGCCTTGGCGGCAGCGCCTACGTGATAATGCAGCTGAGCAACGGCACCAACAGGTTCATAGTCATAAACGCAACGCGGCACTACTCCGCGATGATGAACGCCGCGAACATAAGCGTCGTGCTCGAGCCGTTCCTTGCCGATAGGTACTTCCCCAACCAGAGCACGCTTGGCTTCCTAAACACGTCCATGCACGCGTACGAGAGCCAGGGCTCGGCCCCGGTGGCAGACTGCCTTACTGTGACGGGCGCGTCCCAGTACACGTGCACGCTCGGCAACGCATGCTTCTCTTGCCAGGCCGTGCCCGTGTGCAAGGGCCTGATAGACAACCTTGGCGGCCCGGGGAGCACTAATGCCAAGCCGCTGATAGGCGGCATAGCCAATCTCTCGCAGTCGAGCGCGCAGCTCGATGCGAGCTACGCTGCGTATTTCGCCGCGCTCAAGGCCCTGAACACCACCAACGCCGGCTCTGCGATACAGACGCTCTCGGACGCGGTTTCCACGATAAGCAGCGCCACGTCCGCGCTGGAGCAGAACCCGCTGTTCCCGCTGCCCGCAAACTTCTCCATATCCATGTTCAGCCTGTGCGGCAGCTACTCAAGCGCCAACAAGCCGTGGTACTGCACGGACATAGGCTTCTGCGCAGACCTCTCGTTCAACTCGACGCGACTGTCCAGCATGCAGTCTGCCGTGGCGCAGCTCCAGCGCTCTCCGCTATCCAATTCCGGGCTGGCATCCATCAGCCTCGACTCGTCTAGGATAGCCGCAGGCTATGTCATCGCAGTGATCTCCGCCGTGCAGAACGATACCTTCCATGCGTTCCTCAACGCGACCGAGCCGCAGTACAACGCCACAGTGGCGAAATCCCTGGCGCTGCTCAGCATGTTCGGCAACGCCACGCTCAGCGCATCGCTGCAGCGCCTTGAGGCCTCGTTCAACGCGGTGCTGAGCGCCGGAGCAAGCCAGAACCTCACCGCGGCGAACATCACTCTATCGCTGGCGCTAGCCAACGCGAGCACGGCATACACAGCTGCGTACTCCGTGTTCTCCCCCGTTTACTCCCTTGCGCAGAGCAACAACTACCAGCTCGCTGTAGACGAGCTGAGCTATGCCAGGATTCCTTCCAGCCTGTCCAGGCTAGCCCTGCAGCAGCAGTCGATCAACGCGCAGATAAGCAAGGGCATAAGCACCTCGCAGGTGCAGGCAACGCTAGCATCGCTGAGGGCAGTGAGCTCCGGCCTCGGGCTCTTCGCCCCGCTCACTCTTGGCGGTGTTGTGAAGACCATAGACAGCGGCCTGTACGCGCCCCTGCTCTCTTCCAGCGCGCCGCTCAGCGCCAACAACTCCGCTGCGGCGCTTTACGCTGCGGCCATATCCGCTGCGATAGGCGCCGCGCTGCTCGCGGTATTCTACCTTAGGACGTACGCAAGGCTCAAGGCGAAGCACAAGCTCAGGCTCAACAAGCGCGCGAAGAAGGCTTGGCGCGTTCTATTCATCGGGCTTGCGGTCGCGCTCGTGGCATACGTCGCGGTGACGTACGCCGCTGCCGGCGGCGCGAACGCGTTCCTGCCGGTTTCCGGCTTCCTGGGCGCCGTAAGGGCCTCGCCTGGCACTGCGGTCGTGGTCAACGGCACGAGCCAGGGCATGCTCGACTGCGCAGCCTCCGTGCAGGCGTCGCTGCACAGCCTGGGCAAGCTCGCGCCGGTAATAACGCTCGTGAACGGCGCCTGCGCCAGCACCAACTCCAGCTACAGCGGCAGCTGCATGGGCAGCGTCACAGCCAGCATGCCCGTTGTGCTGCTGAGCGCCGGAAATTCGAGCATAGCATACCGCGGCCTCTACGGCCACGTGCTCTACGCCAGCGGCGCTGCAGCGTCAGGGGCTTCGTGCCCGCTGGACGTGCTGTTCTCCAAGTGAGGTAGTGGCATGCCGTCGCGAAAAAGCAGGAACAGCATAAGGCTCTACGCCGTGGCGGCAGCGGTGCTCGCGATAGCAGCGGCGATAGTGGCTGTCATTTACCTGTCTCTGCCCACGAGCTTCGCCACGTTCAGGAACGCGTTCATCTCGGCGCCCCAGGTCGCGATATTCGCGCGCTACAACGGCACTGTCCTGGGCGCCGGCGGCAGCAGCGCGGTGGGCTGCGCGCTCCAGATCATAGAGCGCCTCCACGGCGTGACCGTCAACTTCTTCCAGGCCAACCAGACAAGCTGCACGTACGCGAAGATTCCTGGCAACGTCAGCAACTACACCGTGGTCGGCCTGGACGCGTGCCTGGACCTGAGCAGGGGCATGCCCGCCGTGTTCCTGAACTACAGCAGCAGGGACGTGACGACAGTGACCCCCACCAGGCTGTACGTCTCCGGAGATCTTGTGTTCCTCAGGCAGTGCGGCATTGCGCCGCTGCTCGGCGGCTAGCCCTACCTGTGCCTGAGCAGCGCAGCGATTCCCTGGAACCCCAGAAGCAGCTCGTTGCCGTGCTGGCTGTCTGTAGACACGAACACGACCTCGACGCCGCCCGCGTCCGCGAGCTCGACCAGCTTCTCTATCGCGTCCTCCTGGCCCTCCATCTCCAGCGTGCCGCCGCATCCGTGCTTGCTTTGCCTCGTGTTGCCCTGCTCTATGGCCGTGAACTCCTCACCGTCGTTGTTGCACTTGTAGCGCACCTCCGCGAGCTCGAGGTCGTCGCTGATGATCAGCATGGCTACGTTGCGGCTCTCTAGCGCTGCCTTCACCTTTCCGTAGCCGTAGGTCTCCAGGCCTCCGCGCGCCACCTCCTCCAGGAAGCGCTCCATCACCTGCCTTTCCTTTATCGCCGCCTGCTTGGCGAGAAGGTCCTGCGCCTTGTTCAGCAGCTCCTCCATGCCCGCCGTCTCGTCCGTGGAGCCTATGTCGAATATGCCCAGCACCTTCACCTGGTAGTTCAGGACCTTCGCCCGCACGAAGTTCTCCTTCGCGGGCCCGGGGCCGCCGACTATGACTCCGTTTATCTTGAAGCCATACTTCTCGAAGACGGCGTTTATCGCGTCGCCTATGCTCTTGTAGTAGTCCTCGATGCTCTCCTCCCGCATGCGCTCGAACCTTGCGGCGGATTGCCCGCCCTTCTTTATCTTCGAGTGCGCGAACGACCTGAGCTTCTTCTCTATGTGCACGTTGGTGCCCTTGAGCAGGCCGATCGTCGCGTCCCTGCCGTCCATGGTAAGCAGGACGTAGGACTCCTTGGCCTCGAGCATCTCCTCTATCGGCTCCAGCAGGAACGCGGAGTCGCACCTGTAGATGTTGGCCTTTATCTGTTGCGGGGGCTCGACGGAGAAGAGCTCTATTTTCGGGTTCGCCTGTATGCTCGACACGTTGCCCGCGAATACGGCTATGCCATTCTTCGGCGTCTCCTTGTAGAGCTTGAGGTACTGTATTATGCGCTCTATCGCGCCCTGGACGTTGAGCTTCGTAGTCTTGGACTTGATGTTCGAGGACTGGTCGCGCTCCTGGCGCAGGCGCGATATCTCCTCAGTTATTGAGAAGCCCGCGGGCACGTATATGCTGACGAGCTCGGTGCCAGTGCCCTTTATCGAGCGGAGCCTTTTCATCTCTTTTTTTATGTCATACTCCCCTTTCAGAGAATCACCAGAAAGCGCTATGCTATCCTGCTCTTGCCCATGTAGGGCACAAGAGCATCGGGCACAGTTATGGAGCCGTCGCTGCTGTAGTAGTTCTCGACGATTGCGACCATCGCGCGCGTGGTCGCGAGCGCTGTGCTGTTGAGCGTGTGGACGTAGTCGCGCTTGCCCTTCTCCTCGTACTTTATGTCAAGCCGCGCGCTCTGCCAGTCGGTGCAGTTCGAGCACGAGGCGACCTCGCCCCAGTTCTTCCAGCCAGGCATCCACACCTCTATGTCGTTCTTCTTCGCCGCCACAGTGCCGATCCCGCCGGTGCAGAAGTTGAGTATCCTGTAAGGCAGCTTGAGCTTCTGGAATATGTTTTCCGCATTGACGAGCATCTCGTCGAAGTACTTCCACGAGTCCTCCGGCTTGCAGAATATGAACTGCTCTATCTTGTAGAAATGGTGCACGCGGTATATGCCCTTGGTGTCCTTGCCGTGGCTTCCCGCCTCCC
This sequence comes from Microcaldota archaeon, assembly GCA_964398805.1. Taxonomy (GTDB): domain Archaea; phylum Micrarchaeota; class Micrarchaeia; order Micrarchaeales; family Micrarchaeaceae; genus CAISDH01. The sequence goes on from CAYNNI010000066.1 coordinate 4,629, forward strand.
GCCTGAAGCACGGGCTCACGCCCGCGTACTTCCTAGGCAGCTCGCGTGCATTCAGCACCTGCCCCGCGTGCATCGCCGCTATCGGATGCTCAGACGTAGATATCATGAAAAGGCCCTCGTCCATGTGCTCGCACTCCTTCTTGCCGGACGCCTCCTTGGGCTCCGCTATGCTGTACAAGAGCTCTTCGAAATCGCCGAGCGCGGTCACGCCCCTGTAGTACTCCCGCCTGAGCATGAGCGGCGGCGCTATCAGCGTGTAGCCCCTCTTTACCATCTCGTCTATGCAGAAGCGTATGAGCGACTGCTCCAGGAGCGCGAGGTCGCCCTTGAGGTAGTAGAACCGCGCGCCCGATACAACGGAAGCCTGCTCTATGTCGATAAGCCCGAGCTTCATGAGCACGTCCACGTGCGAGGGCGCCTCCTTCTCGGGGATCTCCCCCCATCGCCTCACGTCGACGTTCTCGTCCTCGCTGGCGCCGTACGGCACTGACTCGTGCAGCACGTTAGGCATGTTCCACAGCAGCTCGTTTATCCTCTTCTCGTCGCCGTCGAGCGTGGCCCCCATCTCGGATATCTGCTTCTTCAGCGAGGCGAGCCCCGCGACCGCGCTGCTGGTGTCCTTGCCGGCCTTCTTCATCCCAGCGACCTCCAGGCTCGACTTGTTGTGCTGCGCCTCAAGGCCCTGCATCTTCGTCTTGAGCGCCCGCCATTCCTCGTCAAGCTTGAGCAGCGTGTCGAGCGGATACTCGCTTTTCCTCCTCTGCAGGGAGCCTCTTATGGCTTCCAGATGCTCCCGCACGTACTTCGTATTGAGCGCAAAATCACACGATAGTAGTATGTTGCGCAAGGTAATAAAAGGCTCTGTTCATGCCGAGGACGAGTCGCCCGTTAAGCTATAAATACATGAGCTTAGAGAGTAATCGCGTTGCAGGGATAGCAAAGGCTGGTCAAATGCGGCGGGTTTAGGGCCCGCTCCCCTAGCGGGTTCGAGAGTTCAAATCTCTCTCCCTGCAAACTCAATTCTCTACGACAAAACAATGCCCAGAAATCAGGCAGGGCAAACAAGTCTGGCGAAAGGTAAGCTTGCCGAACCTACGAACTTTTATCGTTTCTTTGATAGACAGTTACGAGTTCATGCGTGTTGTCAAGTCACAGAGCGCGATGGAATATTTGATGACCTACGGATGGACGATACTGATAATCTCCGTGGTGCCTGCGGCGCTGTTCCAGCTAGGAGTGTTTAGCGGAGGTATCTCTCCCCGCGCCCGACCGGGGCAGTGTCAAGTAGTGGGACCCTACGGGCCAGGCAGCACTGCATACATCAACCTTGCCGGCGTGTGCAGCGGGCAGCTGCCGCAGTATGTCGGAAAGCTTGACGGTGTAAGTAGCTACATCTCGCTTTCAACTACAGGTTTACATCAACGGAAATTTTGACTCGTCAAAGACACTAGCTCTGGCTTGGAATACTATTTATGGCAGCAATTCTCCCACTATAGGAAAGGGCTCGTCCGAACCTTCTCATCGGAACGGTCTCATTTCCAATATCCAAGTCTACAACACCTCCCTTCTCTCAAGCGAGATGCGGGGCCTATACGCTGAGGGCATAGGAGGCGCGCCGACGCTTCTCCAGAACCTTGCGGGGTGATGGCCCCTCAACGGCAACCCCAACGACTATGGCGGGAACGGCAACAACGGAGCGCCTACGAGCGTAACATACATAAGCGGCTGGAGCGCGAGCTACGCGATTCACTAATGCGCGCTATGTTTTCCTATCTAATTCTCAAGGCTAGACTCCTTCCAGATTCAATTCATAAGCATGCATTTGCTACTGCGTCATCGGCGGTTTAGGAAGGTCGCGCACTAGACACTCCTCTTCGCGGTCATGCCTATCGAGTCCCTTGCGATTGCCTTTGTCCTTGACTCTGGTATGCCATGTGTAAGCGATTCAAACTTTGCGGCTGCGTCTTCGACGAGCCTGTCCGCTTCCTTCTGCGCGTAGTCTATAGAGCCTAGCTCCTTGAAGGTGTCCAAGACGAAACTTATCTCCTCCCCGCTCTTCTCAAAGCCGTCCTTGGCGTAGACTGTCTTGAGCCGCTCAAGCGTATTTGACTTCGCATTCTGCACCGCATGCCACAGTATCAGCGTCTTCGTCCCTGCGCGCACATCCGTGCCGATGCCCTTGCCCAGCGTTTCTACTGTCGACGAGCAGTCCAGTATGTCGTCCTTTATCTGGAAAGCCTTGCCGCACGGGGTGCCGTATTCAGGTATCCTGTCGACGATATCCTTGCCCATTCCAGCGATTATCGCCCCACACTGCATCGGCCCGTACACAGAGTAGTACGCGCTCTTGGCGTGAATGGAGGCGTAGTAGTCGTCAAGCGTGAACTTGGTTATGTCCTTAACCTCCTTCGCGAGCCTGAGGTCGAGGTACTGTCCCTGGTGCGTGACGAGCATCATGTCGTAAAGCTTGTCGAAGTAGCCCTGGCCCCTCTCACCTCCAAGCGCGGCATAGGCATCTTTCGCCATCTTCCAGAGGACCATGTGCACAGCATCGCCTGCAAGCACAGCGTAGCCGGGGTCGTACATCACGTGCGCAGCTGGCCCTCCCCTCCTTACCGGATTGCTGTCCATCCAGTCGTCATGCATCAGGAAGTAGTCCTCAGACATCTGCTGCACCGCAGCAGGGAGCATCGCGTCCTCGAGCTTTCCGCCATAGAGGAGATCCCAGAGCAGCAGGTACGACGGCCTCCGGTACTGGCCTTTCCTGTCGACGTAGCAGCGCATCATCTCCTCGTTGAACTGCCTGGGCTCCCCTACCGGCATGTACTCCCGTATCTTGCCGTATATGCTCTCCTTGTGCTCGGCTACGAAATCCTTGAAGTGCGCGCTGTAGTCAGGCATGACATCACCTACAGACGATTGGCGCCATAGCTCTAAATCACTTACGCCGCATTGCAGGCGTTAGCTTTATTAAGAACATTTTCTAAATACAATGGGAGACTTTGCCTGTAATGAAGACGCTAGGCATAGTGGGCACTGCACTGGAGAGCAACCTTGTCGCGCTGAAGAGGCCGTACAAGCTCAACTTCTGCGCCACGTACAGATGCCAGTCCCGCTGTGCCACGTGCAACATATGGCAGCTGAAGCCCAAAGACGGCGAGCTCAGCGTGGACGAGGTGCGGGAATTCTCAAAGAAGAGCCCACACTTCAAGTGGATAGAGGTCACCGGAGGGGAGCCGTTCCTCAGGAGCGACATTGTCGACGTAGTGAAAGCATTCAACGATTACTCCCGCGGCCTCTACGTGCTGACCATGCCGACGAACTCGCTGTGCGACCACGACATGCTTGAAAGACGCATAAAGGAGATGCTCGAGCTGCGGATTCCGCGGATAGCGATAACTGTGAGCCTGGACGGGCATCGCGCAGTGCACGACAAGATACGGGGCGTTCCCGGCAACTACGATAGGGCGATACTCCTGTTCAAAAAGCTTTCCGAGCTGAGGAAGCAGTACCGCAACCTTTTCGTAGTGTTCGGCTACACGATGAGCGCGTTCAACTCCGGGGAATTAGCAAGCACGGTGAGCGCGGTCCAGCAGGAAATCCCCTCGGTAAGCTACAACGACTTCCACATAAACCTCGCGCAGGCATCAGGCAACTATTACCACAACGAGGGCCTTCAGGTTGCTGCCGACAGGGCCAGAATGGTGCGCGAGCTCACCCACGCGAAGAGGAATAGGCGCTTCGAGTTCGGTGCGATACCCGTTATCGAAGGCGCGTTCCTTCGGAAGCTCATAGTCTATGCGCGCACTGGCAAGAGCCCGATGAGGAGCAGAAGCCTCGAGGCGTCATGCTTCGTGGACAGCACGGGGAATGTGTACCCCTCGATAATGTGGGACCGCAGCATAGGCAACGTGCGCGACGTAGGCTACGACCTCGCGCGGCTCTGGGGCGGCAGCGAGGCGGAAAAGATACGCGCAGAGATTCGTGCCGGCAACGAGCCTGCGCAGTGGACCTCCTGCGAGGCATACCAGGCACTTACCGGCAGCATAATAAGCCTGCTGCACTAACGCTGATAAGATGTCCGGGCAAACGCTCTATGCTGCGGTTTTCCTGGCCGTGCTCATGGCTACCGCCGGCGCGTCGACCGTTACCCTTACCGGCAGCTGCTCCAACCAGCTGCTGGACGCTGCCCACAACTCCTTCACATTCAACCTGACCAACTCTGGCAACGGCACGGCCATGGACTTCGAGCTCGTGCCGGTGCTTTCCGGGATGTCGTCCTACAACAGCATGCTGGCCATACCTGTGGTGGCGCCAGGAGGCAACTACTCGCTAAGGTTCTACGCCGGAAACTTCTCCATGCCTGGCGGCTATGCGGAGTACCTTCTTGCAAGCTACAGCCAGGGCTCCGACGTGTTCACGACTTTCTTCCCATGCCTCTTATACGCCAACCAGGTATCGCAGAGCATGATACGCGTGTCCGCAGTGAACCAGTCTGGCGGCGTGCTCAGCGTCACTCTCCTTAACAACGACGTCCACAACGCGATAAACGCCACTGTGCACGTGCAGGCGCCGCTGAGCTTCTCCGTGCCCGAGCCCAACTCAAGCGTGACCGTTGCGCCCTACTCGCAGAGAACTCTCCATTTCAACGTCAGCGTGCCGCAGCTCACAAGCGCGTCGTTCCCGATAGGCGTCTCTGTCTCGTACGCGAGCTCGGGCGTGCACTACGCTACGATCGCGCAGACCGTAGTCTCGTTCGGAAGCGGCAGCAAGACCGCTGCGGGTCCGGGCATTGCAGCGATCTCCATCGCAGTGGTGGTTGTCGCTATACTGCTGCTTATCGCCGCCTCGGTGATCAAGAGGCGCGGTGCGGGAAAGGGGTGACTGCATCAGGCCTTATGTGAGCATAGTGATTCCGACCTTCAACGAGGCCGGCAACATCGCGAAGGTCATCGCGGGCGTCATGAAGGCCATGAAGGGGCACACCTACGAGGTCATCGTCGTTGACCGGCGCTCCCCCGACGGCACGGCCGGGAAGGCGAGGGCGCTCGGCGCGGAGGTGCTGTACGACGACAAAGGCAAGGGCTCAGCGCTGATAAAGGGCATGCGCAGGGCGCGCGGCGACATCATAATCTCGATGGACGCGGACCTGTCGAACAGGCCTAACGAGCTCGGGCTGCTCATAGCGGGCATAGAGTCCGGCTATGACATATGCACGGGCTCGCGCTTCCTTGTGGGGGGCGGCACGGGCGATATGCCGCTGCACAGGCGCCTGGGCAACAAGCTTTTCGTCGGGCTGGTCGATATGCTGTACGGCTCGCACTACACGGACATGTGCTACGGCTACCGCAGCTTCGCAAGGGGCGTGATCAAGAGGCTGCACCTGACAGAAACGGGCTTCGGTATAGAGACCGAGATCAACATCAAGGCGCAGAAGAAACGCATGCGCGTTCTGGAGGTGCCTAGCTACGAGAAGCCCAGGCACAATGGCAACGCTAAGCTGCGCAGCTTCAGGGACGGCTACGTCATACTGCGCACGATAATGAAGAACATGGGCGCGTGAAGGTTCAGCCCTTAGCGACTCCCATCGGCACCAGCCTTGCCACTATGTTCGATATCTTCGCTCCCGCCACGCTTTCCACTACGTCGTCAACGCTCTTGTAGGCCCACGCTGCCTCCTCGCTGATCAGCTTCCTGTCCCTGACCCTGAACTCCACCTGCTTGCTCTTCAGGTCCTGGAGCGTCTTCGACGCAGGTATCTCCCTGATCGCCTGGTGCCTGGACATCAGCCTGCCCGAGCCATGGCATGACGAGCCGAAGGTCTCAAGCATCGCCTCCTCCCTGCCGGCGAGCACATAGCTCGCAGTGCCCATGCTGCCAGGAATGAGCACAGGCTGACCGATGCTCCTGTACACCTGCGGCACCTCCTTCCTGCCCGGAGCGAAGGCGCGCGTTGCGCCCTTCCTGTGGACGTAAAGCTTCATCATCTTGCCGTCGACGTTGTGCTCCTCGAGCTTCGCGATGTTGTGCGCGACGTCATAGAGCAGCTCCATGCCGAGCGCGTCCGCGCTCTTCCCGAAGACCTCCTCGAAGCCCTTCCTTATCAGGTGCGTCATTACCTGCCTGTTCGCGAACGCGAAGTTCACCGCAGAGCGCATGCACGCCAGGTAGTCGTCGCACTCCCTGTCGCCTATGCGCGCATAGGCGACAGGGAGTGCGACGACTACCT
>CAYNNI010000067.1:0-14507 GCA_964398805.1 Microcaldota archaeon
TTCCTAAGGAGAGGTACAACAGAAGACCTATCATCGAGACAATCAATTCAGTTGAGAAGAGGAAGTTCGGGGACGAGTTGAGGAGTAGGTTGCTGAAGACGCAGAGGAGGGAGATGAAAGTGACCGATGCGGTCTACAATATCCACCGATACATCAACTATTATATTTCTTTGTTGGTGGGATTTCTACAGAGCTCATCACTGCTTCTTTGCCGCAGGCATGCGCAGCGCGGGCATGTAGCTGAGCTGTGCCAGCAGGTACATGAACGCTATTATGAGCAGACCGTAAACGAGCGCGCTGAGGAGCCTTGGCCCCGCGACCGCGACGAGCGCCAGCGCGAAGATGATGCCAAGCGCGACGTACATCGCCTGCCTGCGCTGGTAGGAGCGCCTGAGCTTGTCGTACCTGGCGAAGCAGTCCCGGCACACGACCAGGCCGTAGCCCTTCTCGCTCTTCGTCACGTTGCGCTTGAACCACCTTATGGTGTCGATCATGTAGTCCGGGCGCACCTCCAGGCCCTGGCGCGGGTTTCCGCACATTATGCAGCGCGATTCCTTCATGGTATCAGCTTGACCCGAGCACGGCGTCGTATATGCGCCCGGTCTCGGCGTTGATCCGCTGCTCGTCCAGCATGTCGAGCACCTCGTTTATCGTGAGGTCGTCCATACCGAGGCGCCGGAATATGTTGGTGCTCTTGTCGCGGTCTATGCCGGACTTCTCCAGCGCGGCCGCGAGCGTCACGGCGTTGATGTGCCTGTGGCTCTTCTCCATGCTGCTGAACAGCGCCTCTATGCTCTTCTCGCTCATCCCGAAAACGAGCAGGACGCGCCTCAGCTCCGTCCTGAGTATAGTGAACGTGCTTGATTTAGCCATGCTCAACACCAGAACTCGCAAGTATGCGCGTTATCAGGGTATCTTCTATGCTCATGCTCTTAAGGAATGAGACGATGTTCGAGACGCTGACGTTCATGCCGGCGAGCTCCATGACCAGCTCCAGCATCTTCATGCCGCGCTGCGCGCGGTCCATGTTCGCGAATATGCCGTCTATGCCGTCGCTGCTCACGTTGTACTCTATGAGCTTGTTCTTGAGCTCGTCGCGCTCGAACTGGTACTCGCGCTGCAGCACGTTCGCGGATATCTCGCTCTGCGTGAGCACGTCGGACATGTCTATGGTGTACACGTACAGCGGCTCCTCGCCGTGTATGCGCTCGAGCAGGAACGTCTCGGGGAAGCGCAGCGCGGTCTGGAACGCCATCTCCACAGCCGCCTGACCCACTCCGAACTTGCTTATCTCCTCCCTTATGAAGTTCGAGAAGTTGAGCGAGCCCTGCAGGTAGTTCATGAAACGCTCGAACTTTATCCTAAGTATGAAGTTTGTGCCCACGTTGGAGAATATCGCCTCGTTTATGTCCGGGGGGTTCTGCGACGCCACGATGAGCCCGAACTGGTACTTCCTGCCCTCCCTGACTATCGTTATCGCGTCGCTCTTGTCGTCGCTCGCGACTTTCCAGGCCTCGTCGAGCACGACCAGGGCGCGCAGGCCCTTCGTCTCGGCCCAGCCCTCTGCGCGCATCTGCTCCTTCAGCGTCTGGAGTATGAACAGCGCCGCAAGCGCGCGGAAGCGCTCGTCAGGCAGCGACGACAGGTCGATGTCGACCAGGCCGGACTCGACCAGCTTGCCGAGGTCGAGCGTGCTGGCGCGCGCGAAGTAGTCCTCGCCTTCGCGCGCGAACTGCCTCAGACGGTATACCGCGTTCTCGAGCTCTGCGGGATACTCGTACCCGCCGGCTTCCAGCTTGTCCTGCAGTATCGCGACGACATCGCTCAGCGTTGGCGCCTCTATCCCTGAAAGGGGCTTCTCCGCGAGCTCGAAGCCGGCCTTCTCGTATGCCTCTTCCAGCGCCTCCTGGGTCAGGCGCTTCTGCTCGGGATACTGGCCTATGTCCGTGAGAATCTCGAAGGACGTGACTATCTGCTTCGACCTGTCGATTGGCTTCATGCCGGAGAGGTCCATGATGTTAAGGAAGTCGCCCTTCCCGAGCGATACGACGGTGCCGCCTGTCTGCTTGACCCACGCCTTGTACTCGCCCGCCCAGTCTATTATTACCGCGTTGGTGTTCCAGACGTAGCTCGCGCGTATCAGCAGCGTCTTGACGAAGTAGCTCTTGCCCGCGCCGGTTATGCCCACGACTGCGATGTGCGGGTTGGTAAGGTTGAGGAACGACCACGTGAACGGGACCTTGAATATCTTGGTCGTGCCGATGTAGATCGACTGGAACGGGTCGCTGAGCAGCACGCCTGCAGGCGGCTCGGGCGGCCTCGATAAGAAAGCTCGGCGCGCTATCTCGTCGCTCATTATGTGCTGCAGCTTTAGGAGCGTCACGCTGCAGATGCGGAATCCAAAGTATATATACCTTTCTCGGCTCTGGCTAAGCTAAGAAGAAAGAAGGTTCCTGCTGCTGTCGGCATAACCTGCCTAAGTAGTTTGCGGCGCTTGCTGCGCCATCTGCTCGCGGGACTTGGCCATCATACGCTCGCAAAGCCGCTTGAACGCTTCTGCGTCCCTTTTTCCAACTGACAATTTCACTATTTCCTTGTCTATTCTTGCCATCTTGTAAACAAAGCCCTCCATTTTATTTGCCGCGCGAAGCACGCCCGCACCGTGCGCAGGAGTAGGCACGAAGCTGGTCTGCCGCATAATCTCCAGATGCAGTGACAGCTTCCCATCCTGTAGTTCCGTTTTCGTAACCTTATAATGATCCCCGGCAGTTTCAAATCGCTGCATACCTTTTGGGTCGTAAACGATGACCATCTGCGGGTGCCCTCTCAGACCGAACAGTCCTTTTGTCCCGCAGCGTATTTCAGTGTCTGTGACTGTGATATCGTTGTAGCCCCCAGCGTGTTTTGGTATTCTTTCGCCACGGCCAAGAAGTATGTATATGGGTTTTATGGGTTTCCCCTGAAACTCCATCCGAAGCCCGGACAGCTTAATCTCTGTATGTGTCTCGAATGCGACATCTTTCGTAGCCATGTTTCCACCATAGCTATCGGAGCGCAAGAATTAGATTGCTTTCTGCAGTTTCGGCAGTAGACGTATTCTGATACTTTGTTAGAATCGGATGCTGGAACCCGTGCCTAGCCGCACGGCAGGGCAGCGTCAGCTCTGCTGGTCGAACTGCATAGCGATGTCGTTGAACGTCGTAGGCAGAGCGAAGTTGAACCTGAAAAGCGTGTAGAGTTCCCTGCCCACAATCCTTGCCAGGTCGACATCGAGCGAGCCCATTGATATCTGAAGCGCGCGCAGCTGCGTGGAAAGGGCGTCCAGCGCGGCCTTCTCGCTCACCCCGACAGCGGTAGTCTCGAAGTACATCAGCGTGGCTACTGGGCGCTCTCCTTGTGATATCCGGTCTATCTTCGACTGGATGACGTTTATCTTCCTCCTGAGGTCAGTGAGCGTCACCTCGTTCGAGGAGGTGCTCTGCATCGCCCTGGAGAGCTGGAACTCCTGGAACGAGCGCTTGCCCTCGAGCTCGTCGCGCACCTCCTGCACGTCGAGCCCGGTGGAGAGCACGTGGTACTTGAACGGGAAGCCGATGTTCATGAGCGCGCGCTCCCAGTTCTCCGGCGCCTGCAGGAGCTTTGTATCGCCAGCGACCGCTGCGGTTTCTTCCTGCTTGAAATAGTAAGGGAAGAGATTCGCTGTGAGGAACCCCGTGGCATAGTACAGGCCGCGCACGTTCTTGAGCACGGCATCCTGGCCCTTCACGATCTTGTAGTTGCTTGCGGGCTGGAAGGTTATGCCCAGCATGTCGGTGGCGAAGGAGAATACGGCAGAGTCCGCGAAGTTCATCAGCAGCAGCACGCCTATGCCCAAGATCAGTATTACCATCGCGAGCAGCGGGAATATGCCCTTCCCGAACGCGGGCAGCGCCGAGAATCCGATTATCGGCATCAGGATAGAGAGCGCGAAATAAAACACTGTTTCCGAGTCCATCAGATTACCTGCGCCTGTATACCGCGGCTTATCTGCTCGCTGACCGTGGAGTACGGTATGAGGAACTCCGGCTCCACGAACTTGAGGAGTTCGTCCCCGGTGACGATGTTAGGGGATACGCCCAGCGTGGAGCCTATGCCCGACATGAGCTCGCGCGCCTTCTGCTGCGCTATTGAAACCGCCTCGAACTCCTTTCCGCCCACCGCGGAGACTGATGCGAAGCTCGCAAGCTCGAGCGATGTCGCGGAGCTGACATGGTCCAGCATCTTCCGCCACATCGAGAGCTTGCCCCTGACGCGCTCCACCTTGTCTTGCTGCGCGCCGTCCTGGACGAGCTTGCTCTCCTCCATCTCTACGCCGCTTATGGTGTCGCGCAGCTGCTGTATGTATGCGTCCTTGTTCATCACGTACAGCTCCGCGGTGAACCTAGCAGGGTCCTTGCTGAGGCCGACAAGCCTGCTTATCTGGCGTGTGAAATCCACTTTCTCGGCATCGCTCATCTCGGTCGATGACCTGTAGAGCGGAATATTGATGTAGACGGTCGCGGTGTACGTTTCGCCGCTCTTCTGGAGTATCGAATCTGCGCTGGGGGAGAGCCAGTACGGGTTCTCGTTGCTGAGCACGATGTCTCGCCTGCGCTGCTTGAGCACGGGCACTATGAGGTAGGAGTAGTACCTCGAGGAGAACGCGAGTATGTCCGCCATGACTGCGAGCACGAGCAGCATGAGCTTCGCGAGATTGGTAAGAAGCCCGGAAGGCAGGGAGAGCGCGACGGAGAGGAATAAGAAGGACACTCCTACAAAGCCCAAGAACACGATAATCTTGGCGTCCACGCAACCAGAACAACATCACAACCAAGACTTTTATTCCTTTATATGAACAGGCGGAGCTTGCCGACGTTCCTGTACGCGCCGCCTATGAATTCCGTGAGCTGCGCTATGAACACGTACGTCACCCCCATGATCAGGCCGGGATAGAACAGCACAAGAAGCCAAAAGTCGCCCATCGAGGACTGTATGCTCTGGAGCTGCGTCGCGATGGGGCTCTGGGGAGTGGCTGCGTTCGTTGCCGCCCCGGCGCCGGAGCCGAAGCGCGTCATCTGCGCCTGCGCGTTCGCCATCGATTGCTGGACGGACGGGCTAGTGAGATAGAAGGCCACGGCGAACAGCGCCGGCATGACTAGGTAGAACGCTATGCCTATCGCCATCAGCACGCCGCCGAGCGTCCTTGTTGGAAAGAATGCGCGGAAGACCACGCCAGGAATCAGGAACACCGGAATCGCGGCGACCGAGAAGAATACCAGTATATAGTACTCGGCATGGAGGGCGAAGATCCCATCCGCAAGAAAGAGCGCTATCGCCCTCGCAGGGTCTATAACCAAGAAGGTCAGTCCCGTATCGAGCGAGGCCAGGGCAAGGTTTATCGGCATGGCCAGATTGAGCGTGACCGTAGCCATCGAAAGGGACAAGCTGACTATAAACCGGTCGGTATAATAGACGTTGAATGTCGAGGAGAAGAGCCCCTGCGCCTGGGTTATGGTGCCGCTGATCAGGTTCAGCGCCGTTGCGTACGGGTTTATTCCGCCTACGAAGACCGCGGGGGTAAGGCCGAACATCACCGCACACAGATAGAGGAATATCCCGACTATTATCGCGCTTGCCGTGGCCTCGTAAATCTCCGCTATTCCGAAGTTCCTGAGCTTGTCGCTTCTTAGCGCTATTCCGAACATGGTTATTATGGCTGCCGCGCTGAACGCGATCAGAACCGCGATTGCGGCCAGCGGGAGGGATTTCGACCACTGATTGTAGATTTGCTGGTTTATGGGGCAGTACCAGCTGGCTTGCGAGGTTATCTGGCTGGCTAGGGCGCTGGGGAGCAGTCCGCACGGATTGCTTTGCGCGGAAGCCATCCCGGACAGCGCCAGCACGGCAACACACACCAATGGAAACTTTCTCATGGCATCAGCTATATTATTCCTGTCAGCAGGGACATGAAATCTAGCTTCTCCCCGAGCGCCGAAGAGAGCTCGATTATAAACGCGTCAACTATCAGGAAGTTCAGGAACGGTATGAAGGTGAACCCGGCCACAAGGTAACCAAACCACCTTATCAGCTGGGCGAAATTTCCGGTCCACGGCGAGGGAAGGCCAAGGAAAATCATAATCGTGGCCAGCAGGGACTCGAATATGCCCACATAGTCAAGGCCGCCGCCCAGATAGGTGCAGCCCAGCGACGTGAAGCAGGTAAGATCTGCGCTGTAATCCACAAATCCATAGGTGATGCTGACCAGCAGGGGGTAAACGAGCCCCAGGCCGAGCCCGAGGGCTATCATGGCTCCGCCGAAGCTTTTTGAGAATCCTAGCGTTCTGGCAACAAGCCCGATCGTCACGAAGAGGGACAGGAACAGGAGCGCGCCCGAAAGCAACAGCAGCTGTATATGGTTCAGTATCAGTAGCGTGAGCAGGGCCTTGAAGCCGTTGCTGAATGTTGAGGCTATGGAGGGGGGCAGCAGCGACAGGCTCAAAAAGAGGGAGATTCCGCTGCCGAGGATAGGCGCCAATATGATGTTGATTCCGGGAACAAGGCCTGTTATGAAAGGTATGAAGATCATCATGCCGCCGAACGTCTCGGCGGCGCTATTGAAAAGATTCAGATCGCACACAGCGAGCGAGAAGATGTTGTTGCTGTCTGTGCATCCCGTATGCAAGGCGGCATCCCCCGGGACAAGATTTAGGCTGCGATACGCGCCCTGGGGGTTTATGAAGAACAGGTATGAGAACGCGCTGAAGAGCAGCAGCATGAACATCGATAGCAGCGCCTCGTATATCTGTATCCGCGACCAGTTCTTCGCGTTCGGGCTCGAGATGATGCCGCCCAGCATATAGACCAGCGCGGCGACCGACATCACTGCGAGAACGGCAACGCCAGCAAAGGGGATCCATGCTATGGGGCCTACGGGCAGAGAGGCCTGGCTCCTGGCCAGAGGCGCCAGCATGCATGCGGCAAAAGCAGACCAGGAGACCAACGCAAACCTGTTCATGTCATATCAAGCCTCTGAGCGCGTGCCGCGAGCTCAGATCGGGAGAGCCGAGAAGGTCTCCGAGCGCCTCCATGAAGTCCAGGGAGATGAGCAGCGAGAAGAGTATCGCAATGAGCAGGAATATCACGGGCTCCACGATGCCTGTTATGAATAGGGTGATAAGGGAGAGGTTGGAAAGCGTGGATACGAGCGAGCCTACCGCATTCAGCGGATTGCTGCTAGAGAAGATGTTGGGAATGTTGCTCAGCGCGGCCAGCGATGGCGCGGTCTGCTGGACCGCGCTCTGGCTGTACGGCGATATGAACATGTAAAGAAGAAATGGGAACATGAAGTAGAAGGATATGAACAATCCCAGGAACGCGCCTCCGGCTGCGCGCGTCCACGGAAGCGTGCGCAGCACTATCCCGGTATAGAAGAACAGCGGGAACAGGGTATAGAAGACGCCCAGCACTATCGACATGACGAACAGCATGACTATGAAAATGCCTGTGAAATTCGTAAGAAGGCCCAGCACGCCGGAATTCGCGGTAAGAGTCGACAGGCCTGCAAGGGGCGTTATTCGGGACCCGAAGCCTCCAGGACGTATGATGATGAACATGCCGCTTAGCGATGAAAGCAGGAGCTGCGATACGCTGAGAGTTAACCAATAGCCGACCATGTTGATTGCCGAATTCGACAATGAGGCGCAGTCGGCGGTGAACACGTTCTGCGGGGTCATGCCGGAGAATCTGGTTGCGAATCCGCTGAGTCCCGCGCTTCCTGACGCTATGGAGAACGAGCCAAGGAAAACGAGCACGACCAGCGCCGTAATTGCGACTTCCCGCATCTCGTTCCTCGAGAACCGCAGCAGGGGCGTTATTCCGAACGCGTAGCCTATCATGTACGCCATCGCGCTGACGAGCAGCATTACCAGCATTATCAGCATCGCTATCGCGAGCATGGACTGCTGAGATGTTACGCGCGCGCCAAATATTGAGGATGAGCCTATGGTATCGGCACATATGGTCGCCGCATCCGATGCCGAGAATCCAAAGGCGGCAGCATTCCCGGTAAGAAGGACGTTAAGCAAAAACACAGCCAGTGCAATCTTCAGCGCGTTCATGAGATCATCAAGGTACGAGCTTTGCGAGCCCGGCCAGCTCCGTGTCACCGCCAAGAAGCCCGGATATGCCCAGCACCGCCGTAAGCGATATTATCAGATTGAGCAGGGGAATTACGTATATGCCTATGCCCATTATGCCGTACACATCGATCAGCTGGTAGAACACCTTTATAGCATCTTTCGGATCGCAGCGCGCGGGAAGGAAGATGTTGGGCGGATTGGCGATGGGGTTATTGATGAGCAGGGATACCAGGCTTCCGAAGGGGATCAGCAGAAATCCGATGTCCGCGCCCTCCGCCACGAGTATGTTGTCCTGCCAGCAGCTGTTGACCTTCATTATGTTCTTCACGTTTGGCATAATGAAGAAGTTGATGGTGTAGTTGCAGGTGGGCGTTACCCTGGTCGACCCTGAGCTGGTGCATGTTGGGGTCGCGCCGCTAGGGCACACCGGAGCATAAGGAATGCTGCCCGTGCATGACGCCTGCACGCCCCCGCACATCGCGGGGCCCTGCCCCGGACAAATCGCTATGTCCTTTCCTGGCAGGGCGGTGACCGGATTGAAACCGTACGCAGCGCCAGCGCTGCTAGACACCTGCCCAGCAAGCGAAAGGTATTCTATGGTGTAAACCGCCGGGAATATCAGCACGGTCACTACAGCGACCGCGATGAACAGGCCGCCAAGGGGCCGCGTGAACATCGTTGCCCTGAGCACTATGCCTATGAAGAGCAGGTACGGCCAGATATACATGGCTATGACTATGAAATTCAGCTGGGCGACCAGAGCCTCGATTGCAGTGGTAAGCAGCACGCCCAGCGTGGCGAGATTGTTTAGCAGCAGCTCGTATCCCGCGTACGGGGAGAAATAAACGGATAGCCGGAACGCTGGAGGCGGAGCCTCCGGAACGGCTACGAAGCACTGGGTAAACAGGGCACCGACGCACACGCTTGCGGAAGGGCTAATCCCGGACAAGAAGCCGAGGAAGGCATCAAAGGAGAACGAGTAATCGAGGTTGGCCGCGGTCTGGTTGGTGAGATTGGCCATCAACGTGCCCACAGCCGCAAGGGGGTAGTCTATTTGTTCCGTTATGTCGGGGCTGGACGACGCGGAGTCCACAACGCCGCATATGCCTTCGAACTGGGTTGATGGGGTGGTGGGGTTCGACAACAAGGAGCCTGTCGGACCGATTACACCCAGGGACGTGGTGGACATTATGTTGTGGCACATGGTGGAGATCGCGGACGGGTTCATCAGCCGGGTAGAGCCGAGGAGGTTGTAGAAAGCGGAACCGAATATCAGCATCACGCCGATGACAACCATCAGGAGTATGGCCGTACCGACAAGCTGGTATGCCTCGTTCCTGGCGGCGCTCTTCGCCCTGTCGTTGCCGAGGACTGAGCCCAGCATGTACCAGATGGCAACTATCGCAGAATCGAGCAGGAGGGCGGCGAAGACAAGAGGCAGCATCGCGCTCTTTGTCGCGGTAAAGTTCGTCAGGAGAAGGAACGCGCTTATTGGGATGAATTGCATCGAACCACTATATGTTGCTCCAGAACGAACCTGCGCCTTCCACGCCTGCATTGAGCGCCTTGGCGACGCTCACGGCGAAGCCGATGGTTATCGCAAGATTAAGCGCGAAGAGCACTATGGACTTGAACAGGAACTGCGCCATTTTGTCCACGATGTCCAGCGTCTGGTTGAGCACCGTGTTAGGCAGCGGCACCACTAAATTGGGCAGCGAATGCCACACGAGGCCGACCGCACCCACAAGGCCGCCGTTTGTTGAAGAAAAGAAGCTGTTGACATTTATCTGCTGCAGCGCGGGCGCCTGGCCGGAATTCGAAAGCGCGTAGTGCATCATCGTCGTGTCGAACGCAATCGTCAGAGGGTATACAAGGTACGCGGCGATGGCGATCGCAAGCACCGAGTTGGCGGACTGGCGCAAGCCTGTACCGGCGAACGCGATTGAACGCATGAGTATGGCTATGGGCAGCACCACGGTGAATGCGACGGACTGGATGACTAGGATCAGGATATACTGCAGGAATGCGGTCCCGACCGCGAGCGTTACCAGGGTTGCGAAGACGCCGGCATACCAGCCAGCAAGCGAGGAGAACACCTGGGACCATGCGGACATCGCGGGCAGAGAGAGCCGTATAGCGACGGGGCTCGCTTTCACTGCGACGGGGCTCGCTTTCGCTGCGGCGGGGCTCGCTTTCGCTGCGGCGGACACACCACCGAGAAGGCCAGCGGTGCCGCCCGCGACGCCGTATAGAGGTATGACACCGGCAAGTATGCTGCCGGAAGTCCCGCCAATAAACTGGCTTGTCAAGTTGCCTACGCTCTCTATTGTTTGCGCCTCAATCTCGTATGCGACTGATGTAGAATACAGGTTGATCAGCAGCGAGATCCCGGTGTTTGTGGACAAGTTCCCTATGTAGAAGTTTGCATATTGGAAGGGCGATAGGGCCGTGTTCGCGAATGACATGCTGTAGCTTGCAGAAATTCCGCAGACTAAATGCGCAGCGCCGGCCAGCACAGCTATTATCACGGCGCTGAGCAGCATTTGCGTGTACTCCGAGCGGATGGCCTCGACGAGTTTGGATCTTGTTCTTGTGGGGAAGAAGCCGCTCAGCACGTATACGAACGCGATGAAAGTGAGGCTGGCGAGTATGACCAGCAGGTTTATGCCTATCCAGCCGTTCGCGTAGTTTGACGTCCCGTACAGCGCGCAAGTGTCCAACGCCATTGTTTCACGCAAGTCTAAGTTTGCCTATTCCGAGCTTTACCCTGCCGCCAAGAGGTCTTGCGATCGCATTTGCGATCGTAAAGCCTATTATGATGTCCAGAATCGCCAGGATGAACTGAAGCAGCATGTCGGAAGTGGTTGCTATTATGAGGTTAAGCGCAGGAAAGATGCTATTGAAGCTCTGGTAAACGCCAACGTTCATGCCCTGGGTAAAGAATTCGATGTTGCTGAACGCGTTGGCGGGCCCTATGACCATGCTCAGTATACCGAAAGCCGCGGGCCCGGCGGTAATTACAGACGCGAACGCGCCTTCGATGCCGCATATTATGCCGTTCCACAGGCCGCTGCAAGAGCCCGGAGAATTGGCCTGCATGGCTCCGAAGAGGTAGCTGAAATAGTTGGTTATCGGCATGTTGAGCGTCAGGAGCAGCGTCGGGTATACGAGCGACAAGGTTATGCCCAGCGCGATCATTGTGCCGCCTATGGGGCGTAGAAACGGTATGGCCCTCAGTATTATGCCTATGGGCATGAATATCACAATCCCTAGAATCACGATCACGGGCATCATGTCGTACTGGAACTGGAAGAGCAGCACTATCGGCGTCACGATAATTGACATCATGTCCTTTATGAACGAGAAGGCCGCAGTGGGAGATAGCGGCTCCAGGTAGTTGCTTTTGAATAGGTTGGCGTTGTCGGATCCGAACTGTACCGACATGAAGGTAGGCAGAGGGGGCGGAAGTATAGGTATGGGAAGCCATGTCGAGATGAGTATGCTCTTTACGGCGCCTACCCCTATCGATAGGCCATAAAGTGCAGAGAAGGACTTGTACGCCTGGCCGAGTTGGGGGACCAGGTACGCAGAGTAGACGTTCTGGTACAGCATGCACAAGTTTGTGGATAGCATGGAGCTGGAGCGGCAGGGTGCCGCGGGCGCAAGTTGTGTGCCCTGCGCAGTTACCGTGACTGCTGCGAAACTGGACGAGATGTTGCTTATTATCACTAGCAGGCTCAATGCCATGCCCAGCAGCAGCGCGCTTTTTGTGGTCTCCCAGATCTCGGTCTTGTACCAGCCCTGGTAGCCCTCCAGCTTCAGCGTTTCCCCGAGCATGAAGGTGATAGCCACTAGCACGATAGAGAGCAGTATTCCCATAGATGCGAGCGGAATCGAGTTCGCTATGCACGAACCGAGGTCGCCTGAGGCGCCGAGTATGCATTTGTATGGATTCACGGTGGCTGTTGCCGATGCGCTGCTGCTGGTAGCCCCTGTCGAATCGGCCACGAAGACCGACACCGTGAAGGGAGTAGATTGGGTGACAGTTCCCGCCACCATGCAGGTGCTGCTGCTCGAAACGCAGCTACCTGGGAATGCGGTCAGACCTGAGGGAACGGTCCACGTGTAGGTGTAAGAAGGTGGATTCCCTGCGCCTCCGCTCGGGATTGCATCGAAGGTCGTTGCGAATCCGGAGTATACTGTCTGCGGCGAGACCGTAAGCGAAACGCTGGGCGCGGCGTAAGAAGTGCCGGAAAGCGCAATCACGGAGAAAAGAAATAGCAGTAGCGCTGCTGCCCTCGGCATGCTACGCTATGCCAGGGAAGTTTTATATCGCTAGCGCTTGAGTAGCTTGAACCTGTTTATGTAGAGCTCGCTCTGGAGCACGACGAGGAACGGCAGCAGGAACAGCGAGCTGAAAACCAGCATCGCATATCTCGATGCCGCTGTGCCTCCGAGCGCTATGAACAGGTAGTCGAAGACGCTGAGCAGAGCGAACGCCACCACGAGCCACAGCACGAAGTAGCTAGGCCTGCGGACAACGAAGCGGGTGCTCGCCCGCATGGCATTTACGGACCTGCTCTCATCTATTACGATCGATGAGGGCGCGTAGAAGAAAAGCGGAGCGAGAACAAGGCCGGCAACAGCGGTCGCCGGGGCGGAATAGCCCGTGCCGTAGAACATTACGTTCACCGCGAGCAGAATCAGGGTTTCAAGGGTGAGTACTGCAAAGACCTTGCCGGTGTACTTCTCCAGGCCCTCGAGCACGTCGTGGCTTATCCTGGTATGGGTCCTGCTGTGCTTGCATATGACGTTTATCGCCACTATCGCGAAGCTGAGGAACAGCAGCGAGAAGAAGACCGCCAAGACTATGATTGCGGTGTTGAGCAGGTCAAGGTTCAGGAATATGCTTGACGTCCGGAGGAATATCGCGCCTACGTCGTTGTATGTGGGGAAGGCCGCGAATATCGGGATGAGGAATGCGACTACGAACGCCAGCGAGAAGGGCAGTATGAACCTTATGTTCTTCGCGTATGTGCCTACGGAATAGAGAAGTATGTTGGACATGGAAGCACTAATACCAATGCCAGGCAAGCAATAAAAATATGCCGCATGGCTAGGGCTGGAAAGAAAAACAGCGAAGCCCGACGAATCTGCAGCTACTCGGAACAGCTACCAAGTCAAGAGCGTATCGCTCAAGTGACTGTCGTCACGCTGCACTGCGCGGCTATGTTGGCCTGGCCGGATATCACGGTTAGAAGGTACGGCGCGATTACTGCGATTATCACTCCAACTACGCCGCCGGTTATCATTCCCAGCCCATAGCCCTGAATGGTTCCCTTAAGGTTACCGGGCGCGATGTTGCCCGCAGCATAAAGCGCGGCTCCGAGTATCAGGAGCGCAAGGCCGAGTATGAATATCGCAGTGTGGATTGTGTTGTAGATGCTGCATATCGGATAGGTAAAAGGAACGCATGCATATTGGCCAGTTGGGCAAATGGCTGCGTTGACTACCGGACACTTTCCGTTCTGGACGCTGGCGCAAGACGGGGTGCCGCTAGTAGTCGTGCCGCATGTGGGGGCAGTCGCGCCAGGAGCGGTGCAGCTCGCTGGCTGGGCCGTCACAAATGAGCCGAGGAATCCGACAAGTATGAGGAATGCGAATGCCAATCTGAGATAGCCGCCGAATCTGTGCGCTATCAAGAACATATTCGCCTGCGACTGTGCCATCATATCACTCTGAAGATATTGACAGCAACATATTTAAATAACTATCCTTGCGCATGGACGGTATTATATATCAGGAACGCCGAGATAATAGAGTGGTGTGGATGCTGCCGGTGATGCTCAGTTTCGGTGCTATATACGCAGCCATACCGATAATAATCATCTTGATCCTCATCGGGGCGGCCACCGGCCTTAACAGGGGCTGGAGCATCTTCAACGCCTTTGGATTTTCCGCCATTGCAGGGCTTGCGGGCGGGGTGGGGCGGGGCCGCGTAGGCAGAGGCATGACCCGCGGAGGATATCAGGCCGGCTTCATCAGGCTTGCAGTTCCGGCCAAAGTGCCTCCGCCTGTGTACGGGCTCGCAGGGCACATCAAAGGGGTGATGGCAAGAGGCTGGGAGGTACGCCCGTCTGTGACACCGCCTGTGCTGCTGCCGGCGCCAGGGCCCGGAGGAGGCCGAGTGAGAATGGCTGTCCGCGCAGCAGGAAGATGGGGCGGCAGGATAGGCCCCCCCGGACTGCTTTTTGTTTCTGGGAATTGGATAGGCTCGGCTCTTGCCGCTCACAGATCCATATTCAGACCTGCAGCAAGAGCACCTGCAGCAAGAGCAATAAGGGGAGGGGG
>CAYNNI010000068.1:0-10661 GCA_964398805.1 Microcaldota archaeon
CAATGCGTTCAATTTCAGGTCGTTCAGGTCTCCGGTGTATAAGCTACCGTTCTTCGCGAACAATTACCTGGTCTACGCCTCGGCGCTATCGGTCCTTGCAACCGTCCTGATAATTTATTCGCCGTTAAATGAGATATTCGGCACTACGCCGATAGGCCTCAGCTACTGGGTGCTTGCTTTCCTGACATCGCTGTCGGTCATAGTCGTATTCGACGGCCTGAAGACCGCGAATGAGAGATACCGGTTCCGGCAATCCATTGAAACCCGGAAAGCGCAGCGCACCCCGGATGGGTGCGCAATACGCGTAGCGTCGTGCTATACGCATGATGCAACGGGCAGCGCCCCGCTGGCGATGAGCTGCAGGAAGTAGGGTACGACCACCGCTATGGTGACCCCGGTAACCCCGCCGGTCACGATGTTCAGGCCGTAGCCCTGGAACTGGTTCTTGAGCGAGCCTGGCATGCTGGGGCCGATGGCGTACATCGCGGCGCCGAATACCAGCAGCACCAGGCCCAGCAGGAATATCACGTTGTGCGCGGTCGTATACACGGAGCATAGCGTGGTGATCACGATGGAATTGGAGCCGACAAACGTCACGGCGCTCTGCGTGGCTGCAGGAGGCGCCGTGGTGGTTGAAGACGTAGTTGTCAGCGTCGTGGCCAGCGTGGACGAGGAAAGGGATGTTGACGTGGACGTTGAGGCGGATGTCGACGATGTGGATGTTGCTGGCACGAGGCTTACCGTTGCGGGCGCGCCCCTCTTGCCCTGGCTGCCTCCGCCGGTCAGTACGAATACCAGCATGACCACCGCAACGAATATGGCCAGGTCTATGACAACGCGCCTGAAGATGGGATTCTTGCTGATCCTTTCCAGGCGCTCGCGCGCTGAGAGCGGCGGATAAGCGTCAGCCTCCGTTTCTGGAACCACTACGCTTGGCTGTGGCTGCGTATCTGCGCTTTCGTAGGCCGTCTCCGGCTTTGCGGAGTCCTCTTGGCCTGACTCGCCCTGCCCTTCCGGCGCCTCAGGCGGAGTTGGAATGCGGTTCTCTGCCGCTAAATCGGATAGGCCCTGCATGTCCTCGATCGCATCTGTTTCGGCGCTCGCGCCGGCCAGAGGTTCCGCAGGATTTCCAGGCTCGGCGCCCCGCTCCCCGGGCGCGGCCGCGGGCACTGGAACGGACTCTGGAACATCGTGCGCTTCGGCCGCTTGCGCCTTGGGCAACGGCCCGGCTGCGGATTTGGACTTCTGGCGGGCCTTGGCGCGCGGGCTGCGCTTCTTTTTAGCCGTAGGCGGGGATGCGTCCAAATGCGCGGGGCCGCGGGAGCGCGGCCTCTCGCGATCCTCATCAGAGGAAGGAGACGGCTCAGGCTCCTGCGCATCCGGCGATTGGACGTCTTCCAACAGGATCACCAATAAAGTTTGCGGCCTGCAAATCTTTTCCCTTTCATTTCCTCTGCACCCTCGTCAGCCGTTATCCGGCGCAAGCTTGATGAGCCCCAGGGGGGAATCGGACCCGCAACCTACCGCTTTGTGTCCCGAGGGATACCATGCGGTCGCTCTGCCACTGAGCTACTGGGGCATCGTCTTACACTATCTTGTAAACGTCGCTGCCTTCGCTTACCTGCTGCTCCGTCTTTATGCCTACGGAGTCGCCGCTGAACGCCTTCTTGACGCTTGCGTGCTCTATCTGCAGGCTCGCCACCTTCTGCTCGGCCTCGATCCCGTCCTTCTCTATGGAGATCGTGTCTCCCACAGAAAGCTCGTCCATCAGCTCGACTGCTGCGACGCCAATCCTGCTGTAGTAGTGCTTCACCTTGCCTACAAGGATTTTCTGCGACATCTAGCTTATATAATAAATGAAGCTATATAGGATTTGCGCTAGCGCCTTCAAGTGGCTGCCATGGAATCGTACATCGGCACGATAAGGGGCCTGAGGCTCTCGAGGAGCATGGGGCAGACATTCCTAGTAAACGAGAGCGTCGCAAGGCAGGAGGCTGCCCTCGCAATGGGCGAGGACGTGCTGGAGCTCGGCCCTGGCCTTGGCATACTCACGCGCGAGCTCTGCGCCGTGGCGAAGAGCGTGAAAGCTGTAGAGATCGACCGCGCGCTGTTCGAGCGCCTCGGGAGGGAGCTCCGCTTCGATAACCTGACGCTTATGAACAAGGACTTCTTCGAGCTCGGAGATGAGGACATAGCAGGCGCGGACATGCTGGTGTCGAACGCGCCGTACAGCCTTTCCAGCAAGGTCGTGGAGTGGGTATGCAGGCATCGCGTGCAGGCCGTGCTCTGCCTCCAGAAGGAGTTTGTCGAGCACATGCTCGCCAAGCCGGGGACGCGGAACTACTCGAAACTGAGCGTGATGGTCGCGCTCCAGGCCGAGGTCGAGCGCGTGAGGGACGTCGTCGCGGGCAACTTCTACCCGAAGCCGAAGGTCGACTCGTGCATAATAAGGATGCGCCCCCGGGCCGGAGACGCCGGCCAGCCCCTGGCCCTGATAGGAGTGCTCATGTCGCACAAGAAGAAGACCGTGAAGAGCGCGGTGCTCTCATCTGCGAGGCAGCTGCGCATAAGCAAGGTGCGCGCCCGCGAGATTGCGGGAAAGCTGGGCAGCGGCGAGAGGGTGTTCAAGCTGCAGCCAGGCGCGCTGCTAAAAATCGCGGAGCAGATGGAGCGCGAGCTTGCTACCTGAAAGAGTACGTCGGCTCCTGCACCTCCTTCATTATCAGCGCGTTGGCAGCGCCGTTCCGGATCCGCTCCTCCGCAGAGGCGGAGCCTTCCGCCCCTAGAAGATTCTTGTAGTGCATCGGCACGAAGAACTTCGGCCTTATCGCCTTGTTCGCCTCGAGCGCCTCGCGGACGTCCATGGTGTATGTGCCGCCCACCGGGAGCAGCGCGGCCTCTATGCCCTTCAGCGCCTTCATCTCGGGGATGAAGTCGGTGTCGCCCGCGTGGTAGATGCGCATTCCGGCAATGCCCACGATATAGCCCACCCAGCCGTTCTCCCTGGGATGGAACTGGAGCTTGCCGCTCTTTATGTTGTATGCCGGAATTGCCTCTATGTCAACGGCTCCGATGCGCTCCGAGAAGCCGGGCCTTGCGATGGTGACGCCGCCGTATTCCCTCTCGCCCAGGCAGCCCCGCGCCGCGATCACGCGGGTGCCGTCCTTCATGACCCTGTCGATGTCAGGCTTGCTGCAGTGGTCGAAGTGGGAGTGAGTTATGAGCACGATGTCGGCTCGCTCCTTGAGCGACCTGGGGAGCTTGAACGGGTCTATGAACACTGTCGTGTCCTGCGCCTCGATATAGAAGCTTGCGTGGCCAATCCAGAACAGCGCATCCTGCAACCCCACAGCCGCACCAGTCAGCTATCTACCGCACAAAAGAAATACCTTTCTCCTGCGTTCTGAAGGCAACGATGCCAAGTGATAAATATGTTGGGTGCCAGCATATAGAAAGCCCGTCCAGCGTGATTTGTTGCCTCGGATTGCTAACAAGAGCGGCAAGGCATTCAGGCACATTGCAACGTTCGCCATCGTCGCGCTGTTCCTTCTTGCGGCGCTCCCCGGGGCGCAGTCCGCAACATACAGCAGCAGCGAATACATAACCACGTATTTCTCGGAGGCGGGCAACAGCGCGCCTCCTTCGGCCACTCCGGCGCAGCAGGGAGTGACGCCGGTAATAGCGGCTGTGCTGCAGAGCAACGTAGACAACGCGCAGTGGCTCCTTACGTGCCCCGAGACGTCGAACCCCACGGACACGCTGCAGTATTTCACCACCGCAACGCGCTCCTTCATCGTGGGCAACAGGTGCCTTGCCAGCAGCGCGCCGCTGGTTTCTACGATAACGTTCCAGGTGGACGTGCACTGGGCCTGGGATTCCGAGGCGCAGGCGGACATGCCCTCGCTGATATTCCAGAACATAGCGAGGGGCACGGCGTACAATCTTGCGTATTCGGGCACGACGAGCTACCAGGACACCGGATCAAGCGACATAGCCAGCGGCTACAACACGGAGTCGTACATATTCGGCCAGGTGCCGGCAAGCACGCAGTACGGGCTGTGGAGCTGGACCGGCGAGTACGCAGACCTTTCTGGCGCCAACTTCAACAACCTGAACATAGACCGGACCCTGAACTTGGTGCTAGGTCCGTATTCCGAAAGCTGCAAGTACTGCGTGACTACGTGCGGCAAGGACAGCTGCACGAACACTTGCTACACCCAATACTATAGCTGCAGCTACCCCTACACATACCACCTTCTTGCGAACGTCACGGAGCTGAGGAACGTGAACATACCAGTCCCAGCCGCGGCGCAGCAAGCGCCGTCTGGGGGCGGCTATCTTATAGCCAACAACCAAAGGTTCAGCCCGTTCACCGAAGATGACCTTGGCTTCGGTTGCAAGGTCGCGATGTACTTCGATTCTGGACCGTCCTTCGTGTGCGGGCGGGCATGGAGCAGAGTAACTGCGGACGGTACACTGTTCTACAACGGGCACATATACACTGGGCTCAACGTCTATACTGACGCGAACAATCCAGGCCAGTACTGGACGGTGTACAGTTCCGGGCCAATCAGCTACACGTCAGGATATGCAGGCCTGGCTCAGACGCAGAACCACGTCGGCGTGGGCGCGCTGCCGTACATGCTCTACAACATAAGCATACCTGCAACATACAGCAACCTGAATGCGCAGGAGCAGTTCCTCAATCTCTCGCTAGACATATACAGCGCGCAGAACTTCCTGAATCCCCCAGGTCACCTGGAAGACTTCCCATTCTACACCGATTCGGGCTTCTTCGCCAACTACAGCGGTCCGGGCGGCTACAAACTCGCGATGCTGCCTCAGTCGCTGGGTTCTGTTCTAGCGCCCGCCGACCCGACCGCGTTCCTGAGCCATTCGGAGGGCTTCCTCAGCACGCTCACGTCGCTGCTTTCCTCACTTCCGGGCCAGGCGAGCATGCTTGGAAAGTACTACCAACTCGAGGTTCCGAGCCCTTCATTTATATCAGCATCTCCGAATGACTACGTATACGTAATCAAGAAAAGCTCTTCGTGCATAATCAATTGCCAGACCAGCACCTACCTATACAAGATGCGCTTCATACCTTCTGGCGACTACAACCTAAGCAACTACCCTCCTGGCAGCGTATCCATAAGGACAGATAATACCGATGAATGGAACGCCACCTGGCGCAGTTACTGGTCCAATTCGATAATACAGCAGAGCCAGAACCTGTACATGGTGTCTGTGACAACAGTAAGCGACTGCAACGCATGGCTTGGCGTAGTCGGGAAGCACTGCTCTTCTGGCCTTTCCATCGTACCGAAGGCCATCGCATCGGACTATGCCGGTGACGTCTTCCTGCTCGGCAGCAGCGGCACTGGCGGGAATGGATTCGTGATGGCAGAGATACCGAACAGTCCGGGCTCGCAGGTACGGCCCGTGCAGACCCAGCTGACACAGCCCAGCGGGTTCACGCCCGGCCCCGAACTCGCAGTTTCTCCAGGCGGCGATTACGCGTACGCCGCTAGCACCGATGATGGGGGAGTAGTGAACATCTACCAGACGCCGACGTTCACCAGCTCCGGATTCAATTACATAGGCAACGTACCGCTATCCTACTCAAATGCCATCTACAACCTGAACATAGCGCAATACATGAAGAACGGCGGCCCGTTCAACGATTTAGTGATAAGGCAGGCATTCGCCAGCGCGGCAGTAGCGAACGATGTCGCAACAAACCACCACCCCGTCGCGATAGCCGACTCCAAGGGCCTGCTGATCGTGCTGGACAACTGGACCTTCAGCGTTGGCGGCAAAACGTCAGCAATACTGATGCTGAGAGCCTTTGTCAACGTCACGCAGGAGGTTCCCATAGATGGTGCGGCTGTTGGCTCCCTTATACCCGTGAACAGCGCGCAGATGGTAACGTCCCAGGGAACCGGAGGCACGCCCGTAAACGGCTGGTCGCCATACGGATGGCCAATATCCGCCACGATAACCGCGCCAGATGGCAGCATGATGACGTATTGCGCTGCATTCTGCACCAAGACGCCAGGCATGCTGAGCACCGCCTATCCGCCGATAGGGCCGCGGATAGACATAGCTACCGGCTACTACGGCCAGGACTACGGCAGCCTCGGCACAGTCGCGGCTGTTGGTGCTAACCCGAACGATTTCGGCCTCTCTATGGACTTCAACGACACGATATACGTGATAGCTCACACAGGCAGCAGACTCTACATAAACAACAAGCCTCCGGACTACACCGAGCTGCTCGTATTCAAGCTTGCGCTGGAGAACTACACGAAGCTTTCATACGGCGCATACTCGCCTTTTGAGTGTTACATCGACACTCCAACCATCGGCACGCAGTATCCGAGCACCCCGTGCACTGTGCTCCCGCAGAATTCCCAGAATGGCGAGGACACTCCTGCACAGATTCTCTCGCGGCTGTATCCGCCACTACTAGGCGTGCCCAGCTCATTCTACTATGTAGAGAGCGCGGGTTCCCCAGAGAGGTACCTGTCGCTGCAGAGCATACTCTCGTCTGTGCTGCCGTTCGGGCTGGGCGATACCAGCCAGTACCAGCAGCAGGCGAACACGCTCTCCAACCGGGGAATCCTTCCGTATGGCGGCAAAGCGCCCACGACGTACAACAATCTTGCAATGCCTTCGGGAACTTCACTGCCCACCAAGCTGCCGGCAACGTACATCAACAGCATCATAACAGGCAGCCTTCTCGTTCCGTACTGCACCTCCTACCGGACGTCGCAGAGATGGACGCCCACAAGCAAACCCTACAGCGTGCCACCCTGCGGCTACTGCGGCCAGGCTCCGGCAGGCTACCAATACACAGCTTACCCGTACTGTGCAACGACCAGTGTTCCAATCAGCAGCGGCTACCTTAACAACACGATAGAGGGTGGCGGCACCTACCTGGAATCGCTGCCCAGCCTGGCACTGTATAATTCGAACCTCTCCGACGCGGGATCCATGGGTCTGCCGTTCGTGAACTACAACATCTTCACGAACAGGCTCTTCGGCGAGGCGTATGTGAACCTCACGGTCAACCCTGCGAACTACGGCTACTACCAGGCCGCGTCGTCGCCGGTGGTGGTCAACGCCGTGCAGAACTACAACTACCAGCTCATCGATTACGTCCTGAACGGCCGGGTGGCATACTCTACACAGAAGGCGATCCCGTCCAATCCGCCCACTGGCATCGTCGGCGCGAACTGCGGCTCTGCGTGCCCTCAGAACTATTACTATTCAAGCAGGTACTTCGCCGGCAGAAGCGGCATCAGCTATGCAGGCAGCGCGCAGATCAACTTTGTCACTCTGACAGCGCTCTATGCGCAGGTAACTCAACTTGACGGGCTGGTGCTCGACCTTAACAGCAATCAGCAGATGCTGGGCTACAACAGGCTCATCTACACCTTCGTTGACACGTTCAACAACATCATATACGCGCCTCTCGACACCAATTTTGCGTACACCACGCAGATCTCGCTCGTGCCGTCGGCCACGGTCAATGCGCTCAACCCGAACGAGAGCACAGTCACAGTAAACGGAATAGCCACATACACCACTCCGACTGGGTCTCAGCCGCTTTCGAACGCGTACATATACCTGTACTACAACGCGAACGCAAACTATTACGATACCGCGAACACCGTGACTTCAAACCCGGGAAGCTATTACTGGGATTCGCTGCTCTGCGCGTTTACGCCGGGCGCGCAGGCCTGCCAGCTCGCGAATCCGCTCTATACGGACGTGCAGGAGCAGCCCACAGGCATGCTTGAGGCGAACGCGGTGATGTTCAGCACGGCCTACAACGCGATGAGGCAGTGCAATCCTGAGCCTGCAAGCCTGCTTGCGGCAGGAAACATAGTGGCGAACTGCAACATATACGGCAGCTACGGGCTTTCCGCTGTGCGCAGGAACCCGAACGACCCGAGCGGGAATACCTACCAGTACTGCATACCGGACTTCCAGAACGGAAATGGCATATTCACCTCGCAGCTTGGGCTTGCGAACGTGGTAGAGACGGACGGCAGCGGCAACTTCGGCTACAAATTCGAAGTCTGCGGCACCGGGCAGGAGCGCGTGATAGCAAGCTACTACGGCTACCCCCCGCCGCAGCCCCAGAGCATAACGCAGACCTCAATTGCCGCGAGCAGCGGCGCGGGCGAGTTCTCCCCGGCGCCCGGGGGCATGGTTACCTCCCCGCAGTTCACCTACAAGTACGCTCCTAGCTCGTCAAGCGCGGGAATAACGATCGGTAGCTACGCGCTGGGCTTCGGCAGCGTCAATGCGCTCGCGATAGTGCTTCTCGCAGCAGCGGCAATCGTCCTGGCGCGCAGGATCAGGCATTCATGAGACGCGCTTCGCTATCTCGTTCCCGATGCTCTCCCCTGCTACGATCTCTGGCATGATGAGCTTGTACGCGCCTGCGATGCTAAGCTTCGGCATCGCCTCCTCGCTGGATACGCGGGCTATGACGCCTATGCCGGAATTGGCGGTCTTCGCGGTGATTGCGATGAGAGCGTTCTGCATGTCGGCATCGCTGCACGCCAAGACGAATCTTGCGCGGTCGATCTGCGCGGTCTCGAACGCCTCGGCATATTTGGGGCTTCCGTGGAGCGCCAGCTCTCCGGCATCGTAGAGGTGCGGAAGCTGCCGCTTATCCGTAGTTATGGTCACGGCAGCTATCCTGTTGCGGCGGAGCTCCTCTAGGAGAAGCTTCGAGAAACCGTTGTAAGGCACCACTATGACGTGGTCCTTCATCTTCCTTATCTTGGAGAGCACCACGTGCTCCCTGACGCTGAAGCTGCCTATGAGACTGTAGAACCAAGCGGCAAGGGCAACAGTAAACAGAACGAAGACGATGGCGTTGAGCATGTCGGCAGCCAGGACCAGCGGGTTGTCCAGCAGGGACATCGGAATCAGCAGGTAGTTTATGTGCAGCGCCTCGAGCAGGTTCTGGGAGACCGCCACCACGGGAGCCACGCCCGCAAGGATTAGGAGCACGCTCGCCGCAAGGGACAGGAGCGCGGTCATCGCTATTACAACATACCATGCGGTCTTTTTTGGGATTCAAGCACCTGCTATCAGCCTGTTTCCGAGCTCTGCGCCCACCACCTGCTCGGGCACAAGGCAGAAATTGGCCCCTGCCCTGCGCATCTTTGTCATGGACGCCTCCTCGCGCACCCTGGAAATTATCTCCACTGTCGCGTTTAGGTGCCTTGCGGTTACTATTCCGAGAAGGTTTATGAAGTCGCTCTCGGTCGTGAACACTATAGCCTTCGCGGTGGCAAGGGACGCCTTCTCAAGCGCCTCCTTGCTGGTGAAATCGCCGACCACGACAGTATAACCGAAGTCCCTAAGCATGTCGGCGGTCTCAAGGTTCTTCTCCACCACAAGGAAGGGCTTCTTCTTGCCCTGCAGGTCCCTGCAGAGCCTTTCGGCGAGCATGGAATAGCCGCACACGATCGTATGCTTCCGCGTGACCTTCGCCTTCGCGAGGCTCAGCGTTGACATGACGTCTATGTTCATGACGAAATTTATTAAGGCCGCGAGCACAAAGCCCACAATGACCGATCTCACTATGCCGTCTATCACCGCTGCGAACATCAGCGCATAGAAATTGCCGGTAAACGGCGGAATCCTGGGGGTTATATCCACATCGAAGCCGAAGTCGTTCGCGCCGAGCAGAGCGGCAAGGGAAAAGTAGCTTGCCGAGAAGATGTTGTGGAACACATCCTTGGTAAGATAGATGGACAGCGCCGCGACCGCAATCGTCAGGAGCAGCAGGGGTATAATCAGCCTGCCGGAGATGTTCTCGTTTTCCATCCCGCTTGGCATAGAATCATGCCTTCTCAAGCTCGCGTATTATCTCCGCGCTCGCAGCCCTCTGCGGCATGACTATGAAGTCGGCGCCGGCCTCGACCAGCTTCTCGCGGACGAAGTCGTCGTTAGCCCTCGCGGTTATGAACAGCTTCTTGTTGAGGTCTCGCGCAGTAAGCACGGTAAAGAGGTTCTTTGCGTCGTCGTCCATCGTGATGGCAATCGCCTTGGCGCCTTCTATTCCGGCATCCCTCAGCGTTTTCGAGTGCGTGGCGTCGCCCTCTAGCGCGGCATAGCCGAGCTCCCGGACGTGCTCGGCTTTCTTCGGATCGACATCTATCACGATGAACCTTATGTTACGAGAAATGAGGACTTCGGCCACCTTCTGGCCGACTACGCCGTAGCCGCAGACGATGACGTGGTTCTCAAGTTCTTGCTTCGGCACAGGATCCCATCCCGCTATGGCGGTGCGCATTTCAATTAGAGAAGGATACCCTTTAATACCTACCTGGCCGGGCGGGGATTGTGTCGGCGATGGGAGTGCATCGGCTGGCGCCTATAATTTATACTTTGCGTTATTGAGATTATAGGTTCCTGACATTCACATGTTCCTCACCGACAGATTCTCCCTAATCATTTCACCACCACAGTTACCTCAAAGATATCCGGCCAGATACGCAAGAACGCAGGAATGGACGTGAATCGTTACTCGTAGGGCAAGAATGCCACGACCTTTAGGTCGTGAATGAATTGCACTCTGCGATACAACAAATACTACTTCTTTTCTGTGGATATTCCGTTAATGGCAGGGC
>CAYNNI010000069.1:0-1974 GCA_964398805.1 Microcaldota archaeon
CTGGCATACTTGACGGTGCGTTCGGAACGCAGATGACCATTTTTTCGAAGGATCATAAATTCAAGCTAAATCTCATAAAGGATGAACTCGCGCTTAGCAACATCTCCTTTGACAACAAGACCACAGGCGCGCTGATGATAGGTGGTGGCATAAGCAAGCACCATGTCATATGGTGGAACCAGTTCAAGGGAGGGCTGGATTACGCTGCCTACATAACGACGGCAACGCAGTACGACGGAAGCCTGTCCGGAGCGAGGCTCTCTGAGGCGGTCTCGTGGGGCAAGATAAAGGAGGATGCCAGGTACGTGACCGTCGACGGGGATGCCACTATAATACTGCCGATCATTGCGGCCGCGCTGAACCTGCGCTGACGCGTGCTGTACAAAAGCGATAAATAGGTTGCAACAGATACCAAACCGATGATTGCGGTGAAAAGTGGTCAATTCCAAACGCTGAGGCGCGCATGGGCGCGCAGTATGCATTCCTAATCCTTAGCTGCGGCAGCTTATGCCGCTATAGCAATCTAAATATAGTTGAGCTTGTCAAGTATATCGGGCGATTTAGCCATTGCGTTAAAGGTGTGATTCCATGAAAGTGCTTCAGTTGGACGTGAATAAGATAGAGTTCGAGCCGATAGAGCCGGAGGCGAGCAGCTACGAGAGCGCGGAGAAGAAAACAGTGGACATAACGGATGCGCTCGTGATGCTTGTTGCCGTTGAGAACGGCGATACGGAGGAATATGCGAGGAAGGCCGTGGGCGACTCTATCGCATTCGCGAAGAAGCAGGGGATCAGGAAGCTAGTTATATACCCGTTCGCCCACCTTTCCTCAAACCTGGAATCGCCCAAGGAGGCCATGGCGATGCTGGAACTGATGAAGGCGGCGGCAATTGAGGACAAGGGCATCGAGGTTCTTTCCGCCCCGTTCGGATGGAACAAGAGGCTGAACCTGATGATAAAGGGGCACCCCCTGGCGGAGCAGTCGAGAAGCTACGGCACGCAGGCAGCGAGTGAAAAGCAGGGTAAGCCGAAGCCGCACAGGAAGACAGACCTGTCGATAGTCAAGAAAAGCGATTGGTCTGGATTGCCAGATACGGACCACAGGACCATAGGCGAGAGGATGGACCTGTACAGCTTCCAGGAGGTATCGCCTGGCATGGTTTACTGGCATAACAAGGGCTACATAATATACAAGGAGCTGGTAAGTTTCATCAGGAAGAAGGAAGAGGATTACGACTACGAGGAGATAAGCACGCCGCAGGTGGCTAACCTCGCGCTCTGGCACGTAAGCGGCCATATCGACAAGTACAGGGAGAACATGTTCGTCTTCGATACGGCCAACGAAGAGCTTGGGTTGAGGGCCATGGGCTGCCCTTCCGCCATAATGGTCTACAAGGCGAGGAGCAGGAGTTACAGGGACCTGCCCCTCAGGTTTGCGGAGTTTGACACCCTTTTCAGGAACGAGATAAGCGGCGCACTGACCGGGCTCCTGCGCGTAAGGCAGATGACACAGGACGACGCGCATATATTCCTGGCAGAGGACCAGATAGAGGATGAGATAACGACGCTGCTCAAGATGGCCAAGGAGGTCTACGAGGTATTCGGCATGAAGTATGAACTGTACCTTTCGACCATGCCTGACAACCACATAGGCGATGAAGAGCTGTGGAGGAGGGCCGAAGGCAAGCTCAAGGCCGCCTTGGATAAGAATGGCTTAAAGTACGGGATAAAGGAGAAGGATGGCGCATTCTATGGCCCGAAGATAGACGGGGACGTGCTCGACTCGATGGGAAGGAGGTGGCAGTGCCTGACAATACAAGTGGACTACCAGCAGCCCATCAGGTTTAAGCTCTCGTACGCGAATGACAAGGGCGAGCAGTCAACCCCGGTCATACTGCATAGGACTATACTCGGCACCTTCGAGAGGTTCATAGGCGTACTGGTCGAACATTACCAGGGCAAGTTCCCGACTTGG
>CAYNNI010000070.1:0-10412 GCA_964398805.1 Microcaldota archaeon
CGCGGCATGCAAAGCCATATATATCTAACCGGCTCAATCATATCTTCGACAAAAAGGCAGCGTTTTTTATGGCTGACAAAGAAGCTGGCAACAAACTAGTTGCAGCTGTAAGGATAAGGGGCAGAGTTGGAGTTCGCTCCGAGATCGCGGAGACGCTTAGGAGGTTGAGGCTCGGAAAGCCGAACAGCTGCGCGCTGCTGACGACCACGACCTCTTACACTGGAATGCTCAAGAAGTGCAGCGGCTACATAGCCTATGGCGAGATAGACGAGGCGACGCTCGGGAAGCTTCTCGGCAAGCGCGCAAGCGGCGTTGACGCCAAGAAGGTCCTGGACGGCAGCTATCCGATGGCAGAGCTCAGGAAGAGCATGCCGTTCATGCTGCACCCGCCGAAGCACGGGTACCGGCGCAACACAAGGCTTGGCTATGCCCAGAAGGGCGAGCTCGGCTATGTCGGCGCGTCGATAAATGGCCTGATAAGCCGGATGGTGTGACAATGGTAGTTAGAATCAAGAAGCGCAGCAGGAAGTACCTCGGTTCGAGGCGCTGGGGCGCGGGCAACATAAAGAACGCCAGAGGCAAGGGCTCCAGGGGCGGCGTGGGCATGGCGGGCACGATGGGCAAGCACAGGTTCACGTACCTCACGGCGAAGGCGCCGTGGCTCATAAGGACCACGGGCTTCGCAAGGTGGAAGCAGCACGAGAAGAGGCTGAAGGAGATAACGCTTCGCGAGATAGACAAGACTATCCGCGGGTCTGCAGAGCAGAAGCCGACGCTGGAGTTAAGGAACTACAAGGTGCTGAGCAACGGCACCGTGAGCAAGCCCGCAATCATAAAGGCGCAGGCCTTCTCAGAGAAGGCGAAGGAAAAGATCGTTGGCGCGGGCGGGGAAGCGGTAGTGCTGCAGTGATAGTTCATGGTTGATGCGCTTAACATCGCCTTCTTTACTGACTCGTTTCTACCGGCGACGGACGGCGTCGTCACGTCGATACTGAGCTTCAGGAGGGAGCTCGAGCGCAGGGGGCACACGGTGAGCATCTTCGCCAGCGGGAACTCGAAGACGAAGAGCATGGTGAAGAACGACAAGAACGTGTTCGTCCTCCGCGGCATGCGCTTCAAGAAGTACCCGCAGTACAGCCTTGCTGTGTTCCCGTTCCTCGCCTCGCTGAAGCTCAGGAAGATGAACATCGACGTGCTGCACGCGCAGACGCCGTTCATAATGGGCATGTATGCGCTTTTCTCGTCTAAGGCGAACGGGCTGCCGCTTGTCGGGTCCTTCCACACAATGATAACGAACAAGTCCGTGCTGAAGGAGTACGCGACGCGCAGCAAAACGCTGCTGAGGCTTGTGAGCAAGTACTCGTGGCCCTATGCGCGGTTCTTCTACAGAAGGTGCAACGAGGTCATAGCCCCGAGCGAGATGATGACGGGCATACTCGAAAGGCACGGCATAGGCAATGTCTCCACCGTGCCTAACGGCATAGACCTTGAGCGCTTCAACAGGAAGGTCGATGGCAGCAGGGTCAGGGAGGGCGTCCTTGGCAGCGGCAGAGGGAAGATGGTGCTCTACGTCGGCAGGCTGAGCAAGGAGAAGCGCATAGACACGCTCCTGAAAGCGGCGCGCCTGCTCAAGGGCAAGGACATAACCTTCGTGATCGGCGGCACAGGACCGGCAGCGAGCATGTACCAGAAGATGGCGCAGAACATGCGCCTGGACAACGTCAGTTTCACCGGATTCATAAGCGACGCCATGCTGCCGAAGTACTACGCGGCTTGCGACGCTTTCTGCCTTCCGAGCACCTTCGACACGCAGGGCATCGTGTGCGTCGAGGCCATGGCATGCAACAAGCCGGTGGTCGGCGCGGACTACCTGGCGCTCAAGGAGCTCATAAAGAACGGCAAGAACGGGGAGAAGTTCGTGCCGCTCGATGCGAAGTCGTGTGCAAGAAAGATAGATAAGGTTTTAAATCACATAGATTCCTATAAGGGAATGCTTGGCACTGCCGAGCAGTATTCCGTCTCGCGTACAACGGACTTGCTGCTTGACGTTTACAAAAGAGCTGTTGATGATTACACAGGCTATTCGTAGTGATTCGCTGGCAGAGGAAGGGATCAAAAAGGTAGAAGTGGAAAAGGCGTCGGCGCCCAGGGACGAGGAGAAGAAGCAGTCCCTTAACGAGCTTGTGAAGGAGTCTCACAACACAAAGGCAGAGGGCATAATGCAGCAGATACTCGGGCTCAGGAAGCAGCGCAGCAAGCTCATCGGCATATCCAGGCGTGGACGGCGCATGCTCGCCTACAAGGAGGAGGAGAAGGCGGCCCTCGACAAGATGGTCAACGAGGCGGAGATGCGAGAGGCAAACAGCAAGGTCATTTACCTGAAGAAGATGAAGAAGAGGCTAGAGTTCAAGATATCCACCGAGGCCGCGTCGCTCAACGCGGAGAAGGAGCTCGTGAAGCGCATAAGCGATGTGAACGCGCAGCTTGACAAGGCGCTGGCGCCGCTCAGGCTCGAGCGCAGGCTGTCGCTGGTCAAGGGGGATGCCGAGAGGTACGGGAAGGAGATAACGAACTCCGCAAAGGAGATTGCAGAGATCGACACGAAGCTCGACGGCCTCTACACGGAGCTTAGGAGGACCCTCGGCATCGCGGGCGGGCGCAGGCAGCAGCACGCCCCGCGCAAGGAAGGCAGGGGGCCGAGCGCCTCGCAGGAGATAAGCCTCGAGGACATTGCAGTGATAAAGAAGGTAGAGAAGAAGTAGTGATACGTTGAAACTTTATTTCTACGGAGCCGCCCAGGAAGTGGGCAGGAGCTGTATGATGGTCAGGAGCGCCAACGCTACGGTGCTCATCGATGCCGGAATAAAGCTGGGGGAGAAGGAGGAGTACCCCATAATACCGGACAGGCTGCTCAAGGGAGTGGACGCGATATTCATAAGCCATGCCCATCTTGACCACAGCGGCTATCTCCCGCACATCTTCAGCGCGGGCTACACAGGCAAGGTCTACGCCACGAAGCCGACGCTGGAGCTTATCAACGTGCTGATCAGCGACTACATGCACATCTCCGACCCGAAGAACGTGACGAAGGAGGGCCTTGCAAAGATGCGCAAGAGCTGCCAGATCATAGAGTTCGGCGAGACGGTGCGCATAAAGGACATAAGCATAAAGCCCCTGCTCGCTGGCCACATACTCGGAAGCGCAATGCTGCTGATAAGCGACGGGAAGAGTTCCGTGCTCTACACGGGCGACATCAACCTCACCAAGACAAGGCTGCTCGAGGCTGCGGACACGAGGGACCTTGCAGCGGACACCCTCATAACGGAGAGCACCTACGGGGCGCGGCACGACGTCATGCCGGCGGAGGAGACGACCGCGAAGAAGATGATGCTTGACATAAAGGAGACGATAATCAGGGGAGGCAAGGTGGTCATACCCGCATTTGCAGTCGGAAGGGGGCAGGAGGTGCTCCTGCTTCTCGACGACTACATGAACTCCGGCGCTCTGCCGAAGGTGCCTATCTACATCGACGGCATGATAAACAAGGCGATGCGCATACACAGGCACAACGTCATATACTGCAGGACCGAGCTGCAGAGGAAGATACTGATGAGCGACTTCGACCCGTTCAAGAGCTCGAACTTCGTTCCGGTGCTCACGCGGCAGCAGAGGGGCAAGGTCGCGAGCTCGGAGAGCGCGAGCATAATCGTCACTACAAGCGGAATGCTCACGGGCGGGCCGGTGATCTACTACCTGCGCAAGCTGGCAGGGAACCCGCAGAACAGGCTCGTGCTTGTAGGCTACCAGGCGGACGGCACCCCGGGCAAGGCCCTGGTCGACGGCGCGCGTGTGGTCAGGCTCGAGAACGCAACAGTGGAAGTCAGAATGACCGTTAACAACTACCACCTTTCCGCGCACGCGGACAGGCCGCACCTCGAGGCGCTGATAAAGTCGGTAAAGTCGCTTAAGACCGTGTTCTTGATACACGGCGAGAAGGGCAAGATAGAGGAGCTGGGCGCGAACATACGTAACAAGTTCAGGGTCATAGCTCCGTCCCTCGGGCAGGAATTCGATGTCTGAGCTGCACAGGCTGTACCAGGGCGCGCGCTGCGAGGGCGCGATAAAGAGCGCTCCAGAGGACTTCGTCGTCGAGGAGATAACACCTTCAGGCGCAGCCATAGAGGCAGGCAGGCACTACGTGCCTGCGGAGCTCGGCCTTGAGGAGATGCCCGGCAAGTTCTGCATCTTCGTCATGCAGAAGAGGAACTGGAACACCTCGCAAGCCCTCAGGGCGATATCGAAGATGCTCGGGAAAGGCCTGCGGTCGATGGGCTTCGCGGGCACGAAGGACAGGCTTGCAGTATCGACGCAGCTGTGCAGCACATTCGGAATAGTGCCAGCCCAGCTTGAGGGCTTCCACATAAAGGACATCTCGATAAACGGCGCGTGGACCGGTGAGTCGCAGGTGGGGCTCGGAGACCTTATGGGAAACCGGTTTACCGTGACCGTGAGGAACGCGTCCATGCAGGACGGCATCCCGAAAGCGCTGGAGGCGCTCAACGGCAGGTTCCCGAACTATTTCGGGGAGCAGAGGTTCGGCTTCCGCGGAAACAATGTGAAAATAGGCGTATCGCTGCTAAAGGGGGATTTCGAAGGGGCGGTGATGAGCTTCCTCACAGACACGGACAACGAGAAGCAGGCGGACGCGATTGAGGCCAGGAAGAGGCTCCTCGAAACGCGCGACTTCAAGGCGGCGCTGCAGTACTTTCCGAGGTATCTGAAATACGAGAGGGCTGTGCTGGAGCACCTTTCGAGGTTCCCGGCTAATTACGCCAATGCATTCAGGAGGCTACCCAGGCCGCTTGCGCTGATGTTCGTGCACGCGGTCGAGGACTCGATATTCAATGCCGAACTCGGAAGGCGTGTTGAAGAGGGCAGCGTGCAGCTGGAAGAGGGGGACCTCGCATGCCTTCCCAACAGCTACGGCTTCCCGGACATCTCGACTACTGCCATCTTCTCCCAGGAAATGGGGGGCGCGTTTCTCGTTGGCAACGTCGTAGGCTACGATACAGAGCGGCCGACCGAGCTGGAAAAGGGCCTCCTTGAAGAATTAGGGCTGGGCACGGAGTCCTTCAAGATGGCGGGCATGCGCGAGCTGAACTGCAGA
Source organism: Microcaldota archaeon (assembly GCA_964398805.1). Lineage (GTDB taxonomy): Archaea > Micrarchaeota > Micrarchaeia > Micrarchaeales > Micrarchaeaceae > CAISDH01. Next base: position 5,168 of record CAYNNI010000070.1, read on the forward strand.
GGCGCTTTCAGAGCCATGCTCGCGCCATACAGGGGGATGTCTGCGGTACAAGGGCAGGACAGCGCTGAGCTTAAGTTCGAGCTGCCTGCGGGCTCGTATGCGACCGTGCTGCTCAGCGAGTTGGTTGACGCGGAAAGCCAGAAATAACTTTGCTGAGAAGCCGTACCATGAACGCCGACATCGCCGTCATCGGCGGCTCAGGGCTCTATTCTTTGGCGCCCGATCTCGAGAATTATGAGGCTGACACGCCCTATGGCCGTCCGAGCAGCAAAATCGCCATAGGCCGGATTGGGCCAAGGAGCGTCGCCTTCATCACAAGGCACGGGCAGCGCCACGTCATACCTCCTCACAAGGTGCCCTACCGGGCCAATATAGCTGCGCTCAAGCAGCTTGGTGTTACTAGGGTCATTGCGACGTCTGCGGTGGGATCGCTCAATCCGGACTACAAGCCTGGCGACTTCGTTCTTGTTGACCAGTTCGTCAACATGACGCACGGACGGGAAGACACCTTCTTCGACGGGGAGCCAGTGGTCCACGTCAGCACGGCGGAGCCGTACTGCCCGGAATTGCGCAGCCTCTGCGCGAGGATAGCCGAAAAGCAGGGCGTGAGCTTCCACGACCGCGGTACTGTCGTAGTCATACAGGGGCCCAGGTTCTCAACCAAGGCAGAATCCAGAGCGTTTGGGAGGCAGGGCTTTGACCTCATAGGCATGACGCAGTATCCGGAGGTCGCGCTCGCAAGGGAGCAGTGCATGTGCTACGCGTGCATAGCCATGGTCACGGACTACGACGTCGGCCTGGAAGGCAGCCCGGGAATAAAGCCCGTCAGCGCGAAGGAGATAACAGGCATATTCAACGAGAACGTGAGCAAGGTCAAGAGGCTTCTCCTCGAGCTTATCCTGGCGATACCCGAGGAGCGCGGCTGCACGTGCATGAACGCACTGGACAGTGCGGTTATAACCCAGAAAGAATAACTGGGGCGGTCGTGCATTAGCGTATCCCAGTATCGATGTTTATGCTAACATTGACTGTTTCTCCGGAGGGAACGGTCACTTCAACGGGCAGGCTCCGGTTACAGCCCACGTAGCTGCAATTTTCTAGGCGCAACGAGTAGGATCCAGGCCTTAATGGAACAGAGAACTTGCCGACAAGCTCGCAGCCTGCATAGAGCGACCACGAGGGCGAAACCTCGATGCTTGGAAATAGACCATTGCGCAGGACCGCATTGTTGACGTAGGTGGCGTTTTCCAGGGTCGCGTTGGGGCGGCAAACTGGGAATACGGGCCCGATATCCATTGTACCCGAGAGTATTCCGTTTGTAGCGTTGGGATTTGAAGCGCGATAAGCAGTCAGTGAGACTACTGCCAGGGCCATCACGAGTGCTGCGACGAGCACGGCATACTTTCCTGCCCTCTCGGAACTACTGTCGCTCACTCAAGCACCTGGAAAGTTGGATGCGCCAGGGCTGGGATTTGAACCCAGAATTCCTTGCGGAAACCAGATTTCGAGTTTCGCCAATGGTTACTGGCGCGTTACCGGGTTCCGCCACCCTGGCACATAAGTTAATAAACTGCTTAAGCTTTAGTAATTAATATATCTTAGGCTTTTTGGTATCATCGGTATGATCAGATGGAATTCAAGAACGAAGGGATAGGCGGAAACCTCTTCCTCAGGATATTCACCGTGATGCTGTTCCTCACGCTTGCGCTGAGCGGAGCTGCGTTCGCAGCATACATGCTCGCCACCGCCACAGACGTGATCACGCTCCTGCTTGCGGTCGCGTTCCTGATGCTCGCGCTCGTGAGCGGCTTCTTCAACGTGACATCGGCGATGCTCTATTACAGGTCGTACTTCTATTACAGGCGCATAAGGGAGATCAACGGCAGGCTCAGGACGCTGCGCAGCTTTCCCACGGTTGCGGTAGTGGTTCCGGTATACAACGAGAACGCGGAGATGGTGGAAAGGAACCTGCACCGCCTTAAGGAAATGGACTACCCGAAGGAAAAGATGAAGTTCTACCTGCTGGACGACTCAACCAATGAGGGCACCGTCGCTTCGCTTAGGGACTTCAGCGAAAGGAACGGCGTATCTTTCATACACAGGGATAACAGGGCCGGATTCAAGGCTGGCGCCTTCAACAACATGCTGAAGTACTCCAGCGAGGAGCTCATAGCCATATTCGACGCGGACGAGTACCTGACAGACCGGCGCTTCCTCAGGGAGCTGGCACCGTACTTCGCGGATACGCAGCTCGCATACGTGCAGACGAGGAAGAGCAGCTTCAACGGCACTTTCTTCTCTGACTCGGTGAAGCTTTTCGACGACTTCTTCTTCACATTCATACAGCCTGCACGGGCGTTCAACAACACTGCGATATTCGCGGGGTCGTGCGGCATGATAAGGCGCAGCGCGCTTGACAAGGTCGGGGGATTCCCGGAGTACGTGGTCGAGGACACGTTCTTCAGCTTCGAGGTGGACGTCAACAACTACAGGGGGCTCTACATACCGAAGATATACGCGTACGGAATGCCGATAACGACCTTCACCGCGCTGGCAAGGCAGCAGTGGCGCTACAACTACGGCGACACGCAGTTCCTGGGCTACTTCTTCAAGAAGCTCATGACCAAGGAGGTGCGGCTGAAGTCCCGCATCTCTAAGGTGGACTACGTGACGCATGGATTCGGACTCAACTACCTCTCAGTGATGCTGGTGCTGTCTACAATAGTGTCCGTGCTCATAGTCTTCTCGAACTTCTCGTTCGCGCACATGTCCCTGATGCAGATACTCAGGGCGAGCAACATGCAGCAGAGCATCGAGCTCTTCGGGTTCGCCGCGTTCCTGCTCTCGCTGCTGGTGCCCGTGATCCTGACCAAGGTGTACTTCAAGTCGGTAAGTCGGGGAATGATGCTGTTCGTGCTCAATTTCTCGCTTGCCATAGTCAGGTTCAAGGCTGCGATAGCCGCGGTGCTCGGCGCCGACCCCGCGATGCACTGGCACAGGAGCGAGGACCGCAGCAGGAGGAGCGTCAGCTTCTCGGTGTTCAACACCCCGACTGAGCTGGGATTCGCGTCATTGATACTTGCGTCGGGCTATGTCGCGCTGTACTTCAACAATCTCGCCGGGAGCCTGTGGCTTGCCTGGTACGGCATGATGTACCTTGCCGCGACGATGCTCATCTACAGGTATGGTTGAATGATATACGTAAAGAGGCACGACACGGAAAAGGGGGTGGTGCTTGCTATGTGCGATGCCGCCCTGATAGACAGGGTGCTGACCGAGGGCGACATAGAGATAAACATAAGGGACTATGCGGAGTTCTACAAGGGCGAACTTGTTGATGGAAAGCTGGCGCGCAGTCTCATAAGCTCGGAGGGCCTGTACTCCGCCAACGTGATAGGCGAAGAGGCAATCGGCGCGGCGATAGAGAAAGAGATAATAGACAGGGCCAATGTGAGGAGCGTCGGGAAAGTGCCTTATGCGCAGGCGTTCAACACCAGGATTTGACGCGGGGCGACGCTATTAAGCCCTTGCCCGCAATGATGCCCCGTCAACATAAGCCGTGGCCTCGAAATCGGGTGCCGTTTTGCCTATCATTCAATCACGGCTTATTTGTGAATATAAATACTTTATAACCTTCTGTGCGCCGACGACTCTTGGCGATGCCTCGTGTTGGGGCCGTCATTGCGCCTTGATGTCAATGGCGGATGCCTTCTTCTCCTGTATGCTGTTGATGAACAGCGCAAACGCCACGGCATTCCTGTGCGAGATGTCCACAAGCCACTTCGGGGCCTCCAGGTGGTCGGCATGCTCGCCAATAAGGCTCAGATGGATCTGGCAGAATAGTATGCCCTTCTCTATTTCGACCTCTGTGATGTGATCGTATCTCATCATCTTTATAGTGTGCCTGCGGAGGAGGTGGCACCTGATCATTATGATCCTTCTGTCGGTAGCATAAGCGTGCACGGGCCACAGCCATCTAGCACCACCGAGCCTGTGCTCCACAATCTCAAGCCCTACCTGCTCGGCGCACTGCAAAACGTCCCGGAGTACAGCATATTCCTTGATTCTTTCGTTCGTTGTGAATCACTAGTGGGCTCTGTAAGCGCACGTGAACTCGGTGGGAATCGCACCCGCGACCTTTCCGTTGCGAACGGAACGCTCTGGCGCGTTGTCGTCTCTTTTTCTAGCCATTTGCACACCGTAGATCGTATTTCAAAAATGCGAACATCTGTGTCTCCGCACACAGATTATACCGCATTTAGAAAAAGCCAAATCCGCACCCAGTGTTTTCGGTCAAGCCTTTCATGGAAGACTTCAATTCCACTACATGTTGCACGATATTGTCGTAACTCTGTTGTCAGAATCCGTTATATGAGACTATTTGTGTTGGAAATGCCTCTGGTATATATGGCACGCTCGCGCGCACGCCTGATAAAAGTCCTACTTCCGTATAATTGAACGGCATAAAGCCTATGTTGAAAGCAGGTGAGCTTTCTTGTAGAGTAAAGTTATCAAACGGGTAGTATGGATTTGCGAACATTGGATTGGCTACTTCAGAATCTGCATCCTCTCCTATATCCTTCCATTGTTGAAGATTGTACAGCTTTGTCGGATGTGTGGTTAAGAAGGTTGGAGTGCCGTTCGTATATTGGTAAAGGTTGTCGCTAAAAAGAAACACTTTGGTGCACGGCAATAGTGTACCATTGGTAAGGTTCTCGCATGCCCAGGAACCTCTAAGCAACGATCCCTGCTCGGAATTTTTATCCCAGTAGAATATATTGTGCGAGAACAGAAGTCCGTACGAACTGCCATCATTTTCACTATCATCCACAAGACCTTTCGCACCGAATGCAAAGATGTTGTTTACCACTGTGTTGTTCTGGCCGTAGTTATTGTGCACGCTTGGGTACGTAGTCCTGTACACAAGGTTGTTTGAGGCGTAGACATTCCTACTTCCTGCATCGAAATAAAGCCCCCATCCACCATAGCCAAGCGCTGCTTCCGGGACTAAGGAATTGCCCTGATAGGCGTTTACGTCATGTACTACATTGTTTATAATCTTGTTCCCTGTGGCGTTGTACACTGCCATGTAGATGCCACCCATATCGCTCAGCACTCCCTGACCTATGTTGTGCACGTCATTGAATTCTACTATGTTGTCGTATGCAAGATCAGGAACTGTATTGTAGTTGAAAGTGTAGCTCGCGCCTACGCCTATACCTACCTCGTATGTGTCGTATATCTC
>CAYNNI010000071.1:0-12440 GCA_964398805.1 Microcaldota archaeon
CCTTTAGGTCGTGAATGAATTGCACTCTGCGATACAACAAATACTACTTCTTTTCTGTGGATATTCCGTTAATGGCAGGGCTCCGCAAAATTTCGCGGCGCCGCAACTGCCAGAAACGCGATTGTATGAATAGTGTAAACAGATGCCCGCAAAAGCTCCTAATCCTCGCTTTCCGAACCATGACTTTCCCTCGGTAATCACGGATGGGCCCGAGGAGAATCGGACTCCTGGTCTCCACCTTGTGAAGGTGGCGTCTTGCCATTCGACCACAGGCCCTAGCATAACTATTAATAGCACGCTTTTATTACTTTTATCGGTGACATGCGCTACTACACGCGGAAGGGCGACAACGGCTTCACGAGCGTTGACGGCTGCGTGCTCAAGAAGGACGAGCCGGTTGTGCGCGCCCTCGGCGACGTAGATGAGCTGAACAGCGCAGTAGGCGTCGCTGCGGCGAACATAACCGACGCGCATCTCGAGGAGATGCTGCGGGGCGTCCAGAACACCCTTTTCGTCATAGGCGCTCAAATAAATTCGCTAGGCAAGGATGCTGGGAAAAGCAAGACGATGGCCGAAAGGACCAAGGATCTCGAGGCCGCGATCGAGGAGCTCGGGGCCACGCTACCAGCACTTAACAAGTTCGTGCTTCCGAGCGGCTCAGCGGGCGCGTCGTGCCTGCATCTTGCGCGCGCGATATGCAGGAGGGCCGAGCGCTCCGTCACTGCGCTCGCGTTCACGGAAACTGCAATGATCGGTTACATGAACAGGCTCTCGTCGTTCCTCTTCGTTGCCGCGCTGTACGTGAACAAAAAAGGGGGCGTGGAAGAAACGAACCCCGCCTACACCGAGCTATAGGTTGAAGTACTCCCTGAACTTCTGCGTTGTCTCGACGCGCTTGCTTCTCCCCTTCCTCTGCGCTGTCACGAAGTCCTTCTCCTGGAGCTCCTTCATGTAGTCGTAGGTGGAGCTGCCGAAGGCCTTGACTATGCTGCTCTGCATCACCGGCTCGTTCTTGCCTATGTAAGCGAGTATGCGCAGCGCGCCCTTCGATATCTCGGGCGCGCCCGCAAGCTCGCTGACCTTGCTGGCATATTCGCCCTTCACGGACAAAGCGTACTTGTCGCCTATGCTTACCACCTCCAGCGCGCTCTGGTTCTTTGCGTACTCCTGCGCAAGCGTCTCCAGCAGCTTCTTGACGTATCCCGGCGACGCTATGCCCAGCACCTTCGCCAGCTCGTCCAGGCCCACGGCCCTGCCGGAGACGAAGAGCGCAGCCTCGGCTATGCGCATGTGCTCAGTTGTTTTCTGTTCCGGCATTCGCGCCACCGTCCTTAAGCTTCATGAGTATGTCATTGAAGAACTCATCCTGCATCAGCGCGACCCTGTTCCTGTGCGCGAGGAAGAGCATCGGCACGAAAAGGTCTATGACGATCTCCGTTACCGAGCCGAAGTTCCTCGAGAGCTGCGAGAAGCTCACCATGCCCTCCCTGTCAGCATTGCTCCTTATCAGCATGTATGTGGCCGAGATCTTCTTGTCTATGTCCTCCTTGATGATCGGCATCGTGAGGGGCGTGGAGCGCTCGCTCACCATGAAGGCGCGCTTTTCCGTCATCTTGATCGCATCGCCGAGCGCGTCCATGAGTTCCTGGAGCGAGACCTTCCTTCCCGGCTGCAGCCTGGCCCTCGGCACCAGCGCGGGCACCTCCGGGATCACGCGCCCTCCAGCGGTCTGCTCCTCCACAATTTCATGCTCGGGCGCGAACACGCTTAGGCTCTCGCTCTTCATGCGCAGCAATATCGACGCGGCAAGCATGATGCTTGCTGGCACGCGCAGGTCAAGGACGCGCATCTGCTTCACGACAGAGATGTAGCTGTCCACGATCCTGGCAAGGTCTATGGCCCACGGGTCTATGCGCTCCTTCTCTATCAGCTCAACAAGGAGCTCCCTCCAGGTGGCGTTCTTCACGAGTTCCTCTAGGTTGAACTCCGCTGAGCTCTGCTGCATGCTCTGCATTACGGTCACCTGGACGCCTGGCCTGGTCGCAGACCAATATCGATTTGTGACCAGCGCATATAAAAGGTTTGCCTGTCTGTCGCCCCGTCCCGTTGATTTATGTCTCTTCGTCAGGCCTGCCGTCTGGACGCCAGGACGGGGGCCGCTCCGCTCACGTCGAATATTTCCAGTTCTCCGCTCTCTATTCTTGCGATGTACTGCCTGTCTCCAGCATAAGCGGTCGTGGTAAGCAGCGTTAGCACGCCGTTGTCCTGCCTGTAGCCACCGAGCCTGTGCGTGTGCCCCCTTATGACCATGCTCAGCTTGTTCTTCCTGAGGAAGTCGCTGGTCACGTCCTGCCCGAAGACGTGTACGCCCTCGCCCCGCTCTTCTCCGAGACCCCTGCCCTCAAGCGGGTCGTTCCAGAGCATCTGCGTTATTTCCCCGTTCTCGGACGGCTCCGCCGCCTTGTCCAGCGCACGCAGCCTGGACAGTTCCGGCGCGTCTATCGGGATTCCCCCGTGGACTATGAAGTATTTCTGGTTGAGCACCGCTGCCACCGGCAGTTTTGGGAACAGCTCCCCGTACACCTTGTTCAGCAACTGCTCGTCGCCCGGCATTTTCTCGAGCTCCTCATAAAACTGGCGGGGATACGCCTCGGTCGATTCGTGGTCGCCCCTTATCATGATGAAGGCTCTGGGGCGGAGCAGTTTGTTCGCGAGGAGCGCAGCAAGCAGTTCCCTGCTGTTCTTCCCTCTGTCCACGAAATCCCCCATCAATACATAGGTGTATTCGTTCGGCGGATAGCTTGCAGTTATCTTCCTGAAGGTCGAAACGTCACCGTGAAGGTCCCCGATCACGACCACCTTTTCCCCGCGGACGTCGAGAATGGTTGGCTCCTGCCCGAAAATCTTTATTGCCTTGTCGAGATAATTATAGTAGAACTCCTTGGTCGCTTCCGCGGAATTGCCGTGCAGTATCTCATCGCTAAGCTTTTGTAGCGTATCAGAGGTTTCATTGGTTTTTGGGGCAGGTACCTCCGCATTCGGAGGCGCCGAATGCTTCGGCGGCTCCGGTCCGGTCTTCAGCTGTTTCAGAACCTGGTAGGCCTGGGAGCGAGACAGATTCGCAAAGTCAAGACTCTCTAATTTTCCGGCATCCCTGCCGGTGAGATATTCTACCTCCACAGGCGTTTTGCCCTTGTCGAAATCTACTTGCCTTATTGCCGCGAGGTCATATCCGGATTCCGTCTTTGCGAGCACGAGGCCTCGCGCCTTATGCTTCAGTACCACAATCCTGCCGGTGATCTTTTCTCCGAACTGTTCCAGCTGCTCATACGGGTTCTGCGATATCTCGCCAGCTTCCACATTGACAATCTTACCTGTGTCTGCCCCAGTGACGTACCTGACCTTGTTTGCGCATCCGGTCTGGCCGTCAAATCCCTCCACCCTGGCGATATCATACCTGCTTTCGCCGGTTCTTACGGCCACGAGGTCCCCCTTTATGGCCTTGCGCCCTTTTACATCCTTTCTTGTTATAAACTCCGGGGCGCCCCTCTCAGCGTGATGCGTGGCAGGCGCGAAAGTATCCATACCATCCGCTAAGCCTCTGGTCGTCCTCATATATAAGCATTGCTGGGCGTCGTGAAATAGCTTCAATACATGTGCTCCAGCCGCTTTATGCGCTCCTCTATCGGCGGGTGCGTGGAGAAGAGGTTAGCGACGTTGCCCGCCCGCAGCGGGTTCGAGAAGTAGAGGTTGGCGGTTATGTCGTTCGCATGCATTACCGGCGCAGCACGAGGACTTTTGGAGTAGTCCCGTATGCGCCCGAGCGCGCTGGCAAGCGCATGCGGGTCCCGCGTGAGCCTGGCTCCATTCGCGTCAGCCATGTACTCCCTCCTGCGAGAGATCGCAAGCCTGAGCAGCAGCGCGAACAGCGGAGCAAGGAGCCCCACGACCAGCGCCACAAGCACTATCGCGCCTCCATCCCTGCGGTCCCCCCGCAATCCGCCGAACAGGATACTGTTGCGTATCATCGCCGCAATCATGCCTATGGTTCCGGCGAACACAACAGCAACGAGCATGTAAAGGATGTCGTTGTCTGCGATGTGGGACATCTCGTGCGCAATCACGCCCTGAAGCTCCCTCTTGTCCATTACGGAAAGGAGTCCGGTCGTTACTGCCACCGAGGCGTGCTTCCGGTTCCTGCCCGTGGCGAAGGCGTTGGGGCTCGGGTCGTTTATTATGTAGACCGCGGGCATGCTTATCTGCGAGGCGCTGGACAGGCCCTCTATCACGTCGTAGAGGTAGCGGTACTGCTTCGGGTCGGCCTTCTGTGCCCTCGATACCGCAAGCACTATCCTGTCGCCCGCATAGTACGTGAAAGCTGCGTACAGCGCCACAAGCACTGCACTCACGACCAGACCGAACGGCCCCGCGCCCAGGAAGAGCGCGAAGAGGTATACCACCCCCGTGAAAAGCAGGAAGAACACCGCAAGTAGCAGCGCCGAACGCAGCCTGTTCCGGGCTATCTCGTCAAAGAAGCTAACCATGGCATCAACAGCGCGCAGTCATTATCAAAACCGAGAGAAACCACAGCATCTATGCTGCGTGAGTGAATCGGATGCTTCGTCAGGCTGCATGTTTTCGTTTCTCTTTTTCTTTCAGATATTGCCCACAGTAGCGTATTCGTTATGTGCCTTTTTAGCCTATAGTCCATTACGATGCACCTTCGGAAACCCTGCTCTTCATTATGAGATACGCTAAGCCTCCAGTAACCCAAGAAATTAGCAGTCCGACTCCAACTCCCCGAAAGTAAGCGTTATTTATGAGATGCCCCACTAAGAACATCGCTATGTATATAATGAACTCCAAAAGAATCAGGGCAAGTAAGGCTCCCTTCCAAGTTCGTGGCCTTCTCCAGATATTTCTTTTTCCCATGTCTTTCGACCCTTAACCATTTTCTGAAATACCCCGCTCTTTAGGGCAGGGTTCTTCATTTCCTCGACGCCCGTTTCCTTCTCGCGCCTGCCGTCCTGGCCTTCTCACCCTGATCTCCCATGTCGCCGAAGTCCACCTTCACAGGCTCCTTCTCCGCGCCCTGGGCCTGGAAGTACGCATCTGACCTGAAGCCGAACATGCCCGCAAATACGTTGCCTGGGAAGGTCTGCAGGGCGTTGTTGTAGTCCAGCACATAATCGTTGTACGCTGTCCTGACGTACGATATCTTGTCCTCTGTGCCCTCGAGCTGGTCCTGCAGCTCCTTGAAGTTCACGCTTGCTTTCAGGTCGGGATAGTTCTCTGCCACTGCGAATATGCTCTTGAGCGCCCTGCTCAGCTGGTCGTTAGCCTGCAGCTTCTCCTGCGCCGTGCCCGTGACTATCGAGGTCCTGAGCCGGGTAACGTCGGTGAGCACGCCCCTCTCGTACCTGGCGTAGCCCTTCACGGTCTCGATGAGGTTGGGTATGAGGTCGTACCTGCGCTTGAGCTGCACGTCTATCTGCGCCCAGGCGTCCCGCACCCTGTTCCTCTTCGACACCAGGCCGTTGTATATAAGCACTACAGCAAGGAGGATTACTACTATGACCGCGATCACTGCGGTCGTAAGCCCGTCCAGCAGCATGATGGTCGGCAATACCATGGTCCCACAGCATAATCAAGCGCAACGAAGGGATATAAAGCTGCTGCATCGTTGCGGAATTCACGCTGGCTCCTGCTCGCCCCGCTCGTTGAAGTACACTACCTCGCCAAGTCCCTTCCTCGTGCGCTGGCTCAGCCTTGCCTTTGCGGCATCGTCGTACGAGCCCGCCGCAGGATACGCCACGGGCGTGACCGCGACTACGCGGACGTCGTCAGGTATGCGCAGCGCCTTCCTCAGCTCCTGCTCGTCGAATCCGGTCATTATATGCGTGACCAGCCCCAGGTCCGTGGCTGCCAGCAGCATGTTCTCGACAGCAAGGCCGACATCGAAGAGGTAGTGCTCCTTGCCTTCGCGCTCCATGTCGTCCCCTGCCCTGGCGCATGCCACTATTATCACCGGTGCCTGCCTTACCACCTGGTTCTGGGGCATGAACGCTGCGTCCACAATCGATTCCACTGCGACCCTGCCCCGCACAACTACGAACCTCCAGGGCTGCAGGTTCCTTGTAGAGGGCGCGAGGCGCGCAGCATCGAGTATCCTGCCGACCTTCTTCCGCTCCACGTCGCGCTGCGATATCTGCCCCTTGAGGCTGCATCTTTTGCGTATGGCATCCAAAGTCTCCATTGACCCGGAATATCTGTGCGGCGCTGCTCTTTATTCCTTGCGATTGAGTCCGTCCCTTGGCCGCTTTCTCAGCCTGTGCTCGACCTCGACCTCCACTTCCGTGGAGGAATAGGGCCTTACGATTCTTCTGCCCAGCAGCCTTACCGCGTAACCCTTAACGCTAGCATGCGCCTTTATCCTGTCCCATATCTCACCGAACGCCTTGCCGTATGTCCCGAAGCTGTACACATCGACCACCGCGCTGCGCTTTGCCACTGCGTACGCCTCGTCCAGGAACTCCAGGCTGGACATCGGCAGGGGCATTATCACGCGGTCCGCGAAGTCCCTGTATTTCCCATACACGTCCTTCACGTCGCCGAGCACCGCCTTCACGTTGGGCGTCTTGTTAAGCCTCATGTTGCCCAGCATGGACTCGTATCCGTGCCTGTTGATTTCGATCGCCACGACCTTCGCCTTGGGATGCGCCTTCGCGATCTCTATTGCAAAGGGCCCGACGCCCGCGAACATCACCATGACGCGCTCGCCGTCGCGCACTTTCGATACGATGCGCGCCCGCTCGAACGCGAGCTTGCTCGAGAAATACACCCTCCTGACGTCGAACCTGAAGATGCAGCCGTTCTCCTTGTAGGTCGCGACATAATTCCTCTTTCCAGCGACATAGCGCACCTTCCTGACGCGGTACTCGCCCGAGATCGGACCCGCCTTGGCGAGCACAGTGGTGATGTTGCTGTTGCTCCGCATGAGAGCGCGCGCGACAAGCCTCTCCTTGCCCGCGGGCAGCCTTGACCCTATTATCGCTATGTTGCCCAGGAGCTCGTAGCCGCCCTCCAGCAGCGCGCGCCCCTTCGCGTTCAGGATGCGGTCCAGCGCCTCGGCATAGCCCTCTTTAGCCGTTCCGGCCGCTTTTGCGGCTGCGCGCACAAGCGCGATGTAATCAGGAAGATATTTATTCTTTCTAGCAGCATCTACTACTGGAAAATAGACATAGCCGCGGCTATGCCCAGCGCGTTTGGCGCCGTCAATGAGATGAAGGCGCATAAGGATGCGTCTTGCCTTCTCGGCGCGCCCGGCAGGCACCTTCGCGCATGTCGCTTCCATACATTTATAAAATACAACTGAACAACATTTAAGTGATTGCTTGTATTTTGTCGTGAAAGTCACCTCGGGCCAGGAGCACATCGCAGCCAACATGCTGCAGAACAAGAGCACGAAGACCGATCTGCCGATATACGCGATAATAGTCGTGGACGGGATGCGCGGCTACGTCATACTCGAGGCCGAGGACGAGGTCTCTGCCAGGCAGTTCGTCACGCGCGGCCACAACGTGCGCGGCATCCTGCCCAAGTCCCTGAGCGAGGAGGAGGTCGGGAAGCTCATAGAGATGAGGAGCCAGGCCGTGACCATAGAGCGCGGCGACGGCGTGGAGTTCACCAGCGGGCCGTTCAAGGGCTACAAGGCGAAGGTGCTCAAGGTCGACGACCTCAAGGAGGAGATTACGGTTGAGCTTATGGACGTGGTCGTGCCGATACCCATAACGACAAAGACGAGCACGGCGCGCGTTATCCAGAAGGCAAACAAAGTGAGCTGATATCAATGCCAGAAGCAACAATTAGCGGACTTGTAAGCGGCGGAAAGGCCACGGCTGGGCCACCGTTCGGTCCAGCGCTCGGACCAATGGGCGTTAACACCGCCAAGGTGGTCGAGGAGATAAACGACAAGACGAAGGCCTTCGAGGGCATCAACATACCTGTAAAGGTGATTGTCGACACTGCCACGAAGGCGTTCAGGGTCGAGGTCGGGTTCCCGCCGACAAGCGCGCTGATACTCAAGGAGCTCGGCATCAAGGCGGGCGCCAAGGCGAAGGGCGAGGTCGTGGGCGACATGACGCTGGAGCAGGTCGCGAAGATCGCGCAGTCGAAAGAGGCGCGCATATACGGCAAGGACCTCGCGGCTAAGGCGAACCAGGTCCTCGGCACCTGCAAGAGCATGGGCGTCACCTGCGGCGGCGAGGATCCGCGCGTCGTAATAAAGAAGATAAAGAGCGGGGAAGTCAAGCTCTAGACGCGTCTTGCGATGATAATAAGCGACGAGATATACGGCGACGTCGATATAAGCGATGAGGTCCTCCTGGAGATCATGCGCTCCGCGCCCCTGCAAAGGCTCAAGGGCGTCTCGCAGCTAGGAGTGCCCAGGGATACGAAATCCGATCTGTTCACCCCAGGCAGGTACTACACCAGGTACGAGCACAGCGTAGGGGTGATGCTTCTTCTCAGGCTGCTGGGCGCGAGCCTAGAGGAGCAGGCCGCGGGCCTCATTCACGACGTCTCGCACACCGCCTTCTCTCACGTGATAGACTGGGTGCTCGGGAACCCGCTGAAGGAGGACTACCAGGACAGCATGCTCAAGGAGCACATCAAGGGCTCCGCCCTTAACGGCATACTCTCCGGATACGGCTTCGACGTGGACGCGATAAGCAGGATGGAGCACAACGGCCGGTACGCGCTGCTCGAATCCGCTGCGCCGGACCTCTGCGCGGACCGCGTGGACTACGCGCTGCGGGACGGCCGGCACGTGTTCGGCATCAGCGCGCGGGACTGCCTGGACGATCTGCTCGTCCACGGCGGCGAGATCATGTTCCGTTCAAGAGGCCGCGCCGCTTTGTTCGGCAGGTCTTACATGAAATGCCAGGACGAGCTGTGGGGCTGCAACGAGGCGAAGCTCAGGTACTACCTGCTGTCCGCGCTTCTGAAGTCGGCGCTGGGCAAGGGGATTCTCGGCCTTGCGGACTTATACAAGGGCGAAGACGAGATACTGCGCGCGCTGCTCGAATCCAACGATGCGGAAATCGCGCGCGCGGTGGACGTTGCCACTGGCATGCTCAACTTCTCTGTCGTGGAAAGCGGAGGCATGGTGCTCGTGAAGAAGCTGCGGTATGTCGATCCCAAGTTCCTGGACAACGGCCTGGTCAGGCGCCTCAGCGAGGTCGACGAGGGCTATCGCAAATGCATCGCGGACGAGAAGGAACGGTCGGGCACGCCCATCAGGGTCAAGATCATTGGCGATGGTGCAGGACATGCCTGAAAGGAGCCTGCTCGGAATCTACCGAAAGCTGAGGGGAAGGTTCGGGTTCCGCAACTGGTGGCCCGGGGAAACCAAGGACGAGATCGTAATCGGCGCGATGCTCGCCCAGCAGGCCGCGTGGAGGAACGTGGAAGCCGCAATACTCAACCTGAAGCGCGAGAGCAGGCTAAGCCTATCGAAGATCGCGCGCACAGACCTGAGAAGGCTTGAGTGGCTGGTGAGGCCGAGCGGGTTCTACAGGCAGAAGAGCAGAAGGCTGAAGCGCGTGGCATCCTACCTGTCAAGCAGGTATCCCGACCTGGGGGCGCTGTCCAAGGTCGGAAAAGATGCGCTGCGCAGCGAGCTCCTTTCGCTGGACGGGATAGGGAAAGAGACCGCGGACAGCATCGCGCTCTATGTCGCGGGCAAACCCACATTCGTTGTTGACGCTTACACGAGAAGGGCGATGCACAGATTGCGCCCCGAAATAGCCGAGGACATGGAATACGACGCGCTTCAGGATTATCTGCAGGCCGGGCTCAGGAAGGACATCCGGCTGTACAAGGACTTCCACGCGCAGTTCGTGGAGCTCGGGAAGAGATACTGCCGGGCAAAGCCCGCCTGCGCAGGATGCCCCTTGGGAGGCATCTGCGCATATGCGCGATCCCGCGACTAAGAGAGCTTGGCGCCGCAGTTATCGCAGAATTTCGCGCCGACGCTGTCCTTGTACCCGCAGTTCGAGCAGTATACGTATGCGCCGATGCTGCTGTCGGCCTGCGCCTTCTCCTCGGCCCGAGCCTGCGGCTGGGGCTCCGCGCCCCCCTGCGAGATCTTCTTGTTCAGGTAGTCCGCGAGCTCGTTCGCGTCCTTGCTGTGCAGGCCGTCTATCTCCCCTTCTTCCTTTCCGTTCTTCAGCAGGCCCTTGTCCCTGTCATAGCCCTGCACGCGTATGAACACCGAAGACGAGATTATGCCGTGCTCCAGCCTGACGCTGGTTATCTGCCTGTAGGGAATGACCTCGTAGTCCTTCCTCAGCCCGAGCGTGGCCCGGTTCACTATTATGAGGCGCATGTTCGTGCCTATCACGGAAGTGGGCGTGGTCACTGCGCCTCCCGGGCCCAGCATCCGCTGCTTCACGGTCTCCTCGACGACCTCGTCAGGCCACAGCAGCCCTTTCACGGCCTCAGCCTCTTTCAGGTCAACTGCCATTCAACCACCAAGCTTGATATGGCAAATTATAAAATAGCATCACAGCCGCGCGCCCAAGCGGAGGGCGGCTACGGCGCCAGCTTTGCGCCGCATTCCGAACAGTGCGCGGCGCCAATGCTGTTCTTGTGTCCGCAGTTCCCGCAGTACAGGTACGCGCCGGGAGCTTCCGCGTGCGAATGCGGCTTCTCTTCCGGGGCCGCGCCCCCGCTTGCGAGGGTTTCCTCCCGCTCCACAGCGTGGGATTCCCTGCCGTTGAGGTACTCGACAAGCTCGTCGGCATCTTTGTTCCGGAGTCCGTTTATCTCGCCCTCCGAGCCCTCGCCCTTCGCGAATCCGTGCGCGCGGTGATAGCCCTGCAGGTGGAGATACACCGAGGATGAGAAGAAGCCGTGGTCGTGCCTGACCGCCACTATTTGATCGTACGGAATCATCTCGTACTCCATCTGCACGCTCAGCGAGACTCTGTGCACTATTATGAGGCGCTTGTTCGTGCAGAATACGGAAGTGGGCGCGGTAAGCGACCCTCCCAAATAGGGCAGCATCCGCTGCACGAACGCCTTTTCAATCACTTCGCCCGACGAAAGCATCCGGGCGATGTGCTTATCCGCGTGCTGATATAGCGATATGGTACCGCCTACCCCCAGTGCGGCGAGAGCCGCAAAAGCGGCGCTGCCTGTATTTGCTGCTGCGCCCAAGCCGTCTTATATACCTTCCAGAAGCAAGATATATAATGGTAAACCCCGGGCGCGCGCGCACCAGGATCCTCGCGATGGATCCCGTCAGGCCGGACCCGCGCAAGATTGGTGTGGCCGCACGCGTGATCAGAAGTCACGGCACGGTGGCGTTCCCCACAGAGACCGTGTACGGCATAGGTGCGGACGCGTTCGATGCGGGAGCCTGCCTGAAGGTTTTCAAGGCGAAGGGCAGGCCCGCGGACAATCCGATGATCGTGCACGTAGCGTCGTTCGCGCAGCTGGAGCAGGTCGCGCGCTCTGTTCCCCGGAAAATAGAAAGGGCGATGCGCGCGCTGTGGCCGGGGCCCGTGACATTCGTGCTGCCGAAGGCAAGAAGCATACCGCCAGAGGTCACGGGCGGACTTGACACTGTGGCCGTGCGCATGCCGGCGCACCCGATCGCGCTGCAGCTCATAAGGGAAAGCGGAGTGCCGATCGCCGCACCGAGCGCCAACATCTCATCGAGGCCCAGCGGCACAGACGCTGAGCATGTAATTCATGACCTCTACGGCAAGGTGGACATGATAATAGACGGAGGCTCGGCGCTGTTCGGGGTGGAATCGACAGTGATAGACGCCACGTCGCGGCCGTACGCGCTCCTGCGCCCCGGGGCTTTCACTGTGGATGAGCTGCGGATGCGCCTGGGCAGGATAGTGCTGCCCAGGAAGTCTGGCGCTTCGAGGCCGAGATCGCCAGGCATGAAGTACAAGCACTACGCGCCGCAGAAGCGGCTCATACTCGTGGCAGGGCGCGCGCTGCTGCTGAGGGCTCCGGGCCTGGCGCGCAGGAGAAAGCTGGCAGTACTGTGCAGCGACGAGCTCGCCAAGAGGCTGCCCCCGGAAGCGGCTGCGATACGCCTTGGCAGCGAGCGCAACATGTACGAGATAACAAGGAACTTCTTCGGCGCGCTGCGGGAGCTCGACGGTTCCGATGCCGATCTCGGGCTCATGCAGAGCTTCCCGCGGAAAGGGATAGGGCTCGCGCTCATGGACAGGGCGTTCAGGGCCTCCGGCGCTCGCATAGTCTCCTCGGCTGTCGAGCTTGAGGAGGCGCTGCGATAGGTAGCCCATTGCCCGCCCTGCCGGAGCCAGCTTTTATACCTTTCGCGGCAATATTCCCTAACAGCAGTCCTAAAGTTAGTCAGTGACAAAATGGGGGGCGCATACACTTTTCCAGTGGAT
>CAYNNI010000072.1:0-15366 GCA_964398805.1 Microcaldota archaeon
GATGCAGAAAAGGCTTGTGGATTACGCGGGCGCTAGGTAGAGCGCATCCGTCTTGTTTTCCGATTATTGAAAACCTGGGATAGAGGCAAGAGCTATATCTTTTCTTTGGCAGCACTGTTTAGCCCGGCGTTGCTATGAGAATCTTGAAAGCGTGCCTAGGATATAGAAGGGATGCCCGGGCCGGCCCAAAATGCAGGAAGCCCAATCAAAAATCCCAGTCCGCGATGGAGTGCCTCATGACATACGGATGGGCGATACTGATTATCTCCGTAGTTCTTGCGGCGCTGTTCCGGCTCGGGGTCTTCAGCGGCGTGATGTCGCCCAGAGCTGGTTCCGGGCAGTGCCAGGTCGTGAGGCCCTACGGCCCTATGAGCACTTTGTATATCAACCTTAGAGGTGTGTGCAGCGGGCAGCTGCCGCAGTACGTCGCCCAATTTAACGGTGCAAGCAGCTATGTAAATGCAGGAAACTCGCCAAGTCCGAATATTCCCACAGCAATCACAGTAAGTGCATGGGCGAATACTGCTTCGTTCACAAGCAATTACCAAAGGATTGTGTCTAAGCAGTGCAGCACCGATGTGACTACAGGCAATAGCGATTTCCAATTAGGGATTTTCAGCGCTAATCAGTGGCGCTGGTAGGTAGGCGGTGTGTTCGACGTATCGCTATAGTCTCCTCTTCCCGCAGCCGGAAGCTGGTATCATTTTGTGGGTACTTATGATGGAGCGTATGAAAAAATGTATGTTAATGGCGCATTAGTGAGCAATTCGGCATATACCGGCGCGATAAGGACTTTGGGCATGCCTCTCACCATAGGAACAAGTTGGATTACCGGATACATAGAGTGTTATTATAAGGGTCTCATCGCGAACGTCCAGATATACAACGCCTCGCTTTCCGCAAGCGAGGT
This sequence comes from Microcaldota archaeon, assembly GCA_964398805.1. Taxonomy (GTDB): domain Archaea; phylum Micrarchaeota; class Micrarchaeia; order Micrarchaeales; family Micrarchaeaceae; genus CAISDH01. Next base: position 911 of record CAYNNI010000072.1, read on the forward strand.
GCAGGGCCTTTATGCCGAGGGCATGGGGGAGCCCCAACACTTCTGCAGAACCTAGTGGGATGGTGGCCCCCCAACGGCGATGCGAAGGACTACAGCGGCAACGGAAACAACGGCGTCCCGACCAGCGTCACGCACTCCGCCAGCTGGAGCGGTGGACACGCTTTGCACTGACCGCTCTAGTAATCCGGGGGCTCGGCAGGGCGCCCCATCACGCCATCGGCCATGCGCCTCCTGCGGTGCCTAGACTCCGGGAACATGCAGAATGAGCCATGCGGAAACACATAGCGCGGTACGGGGATGCGCATGCCGCCAGGAGACAAATCGGTTTCGAGCCCACTTCCGCTTCTACCGCCGCGCACCGCGAACAGCAACGTTCTTGTTTTGTTCCGACCGCTACTCACGCATCTTCCTAGGCGCTACAGCTCGCCCACTCTGCGCTTCTGCGCTCTCTTCAGGCGCTTTCTGCGCTTCTTCTTCCACTTCCAGCGCATCCTGCCTTTCTTCTTCCATTTCCTGGGTATGCTTCCCAAATAAGCACCATCTATCGTAATATCGTAATTTCCCACGCATAAGTATTTAATCCATGCCGTCTATCAACATTACCGCGTGAGCTTCATGCAAAGAGGCATCATCACATTCATAATACTCTTCGTCATCTTGGCGGCATTGGCATACGTGGCGACGCGCCCCCCATCCGGCAGCACAACGACCACCACTGTGCCGGGCTCGAGCACCACGGTCACGGGGGCGTCCACAAGCCAGACAACGCTCAACTATTCGCAATACCTTTACAACTGCACAGCGCTTGACCTCTACGCGCACAACACCAGCGCGGTCGTGATAGGCAGATGCAAGTGGGGCGGAGGCCTTCTCGGCCTGTGGGTGGCTGCGGGCGACGCCGGCCGCGAGTTCGCTACCATACGCGGCGCCGACAACGTCACTTATGTCAACCAGAGCTTCACATACCCGTGCGTGTCCTTCTATGAGAACGTTTCGCTGCCCGCGCAGATCTATACCGTCACTCTGCGCACCGGCACCGGCGGAGGCACATGCGGAAATTCCGAGGTCAAGCTCAACATGACCACGACCGCTCCGCCAACTCTGAGGGACTTCATTTACAACGGCGACTTCGGCACCGGCACATACGCCGGCTGGAACGTCACCGGAGCAGGCTTCGGGACCGCGCCGATGAACATCACCCACGCCAACAAAGAGACCTGCTACATAGGGCAGCCGTGGAGCGGATACAACGGCACCTACTTCGCGACCACGTTCACGTGCGGAGTTTCCACCGCGCCAGGCAACGTGACATCCGAGCCGTTCGTGTCCAATCTCACCAAGCCGTTCCTGAACTTCAGAATCATAAGCCCGGACGACAACCACCTCTACGTCGAGGTGCTCGAGGGCAACGTGCCGCGGATAGTGGCGCACTACGACACTTACAACAGCTCCCTGGGCTCGAACGCGTCCTCGACGTTCAGGACCGCGAGCCTGGCGCTTGGCAGGCTGAACGGGAAGGCCCTTCGCCTGCGCGTCGTGGCCGACACGCTCAACCAGTTCCGCTTCATCGCGATCGGGGACTTCGCGCTGTCGCGGACCCCGGCGCAGCAGCCGGGGATAATTGTCAATGTGAGCTACAACCTCACATCGTGATCCTGCATGCTTCAGGTCTACAACACGCTCGCGAGATCAAAGCAGAAGTTCCTGCCGATCAGCGGCAGGAAAGTGAGCATGTTCGTGTGCGGGCAGACCCCCTATGACGATGCCCACCTGGGCCACGCGAAGGCGTACATCAACTTCGATGTGGTGGCGAGGTGGCTGCGCCATCTCGGCTACAAGGTCAGGTACGTCCAGAACATAACAGACATAGAGGACAAGATAATCAACAGGGCGCGCGAACGCGGCGAGGACCCGTTCAAGCTCGCGCGGCATTATGAGGCCAGGCTTCTCGAGGACCTGCAGGCCATAGGCGTGAAGGATTCCATCGACATGTTCCCCAGGTCGCACGATTACATAGACGCCATACGCGAGCAGATGCAGATGCTCGCGGACAGGGGCTACGCCTACCCCCTTGACGGCGACGTCTACTACGATGTCGCGAAGTTCAAGGGCTACACGAAGCTGTCCGGGATGAGCCTGGACGCGCTCAGCATGCACAGGATAGAGCCCAGGGCAGGCAAGCGCCATGAGTACGACTTCGCGCTATGGAAGGCCGCGAAGCCCGGGGAGCCGTCATGGGACATAAGCATCAGGTTCAAGGACTGCGTGCGCAAGCTTCCCGGAAGGCCGGCATGGCACATCGAGGACACCGCCATGACCTACAAGATATTCGGCCCGCAGTACGACATACACGGCGGCGCCAGCGAGCTGATTTTCCCGCACCACACGAACGAGATAGCGCAGGCCGAGGCCGCGTCGGGCAAGAGGCCGTTCGTGAAGTACTGGCTGCACGCGGGCGTGCTGAACATACGCGGGGAGAAGATGAGCAAGAGCCTGAAAAACTTCATAACGATACGCGAGCTGCTGCAGAGCTATTCCGCGGAGGAGCTCCGCTACATGATGTGCTCGAGCCACTACCGCAAGGAGCTGGACTACGACGCCCCGCTCATGGAGAGCGCGAGGAGGTCCCTCAGGTACATTTACTCCGCGCTTAGCATGTTCTACAACATGGGCGAGGAGAAGGGCGCCAAGGAGTCCCGGTCCGCGCTAAAGGTCGCAAGGACTCTCGAGAGGGGCTTCACCGCCGCGATGAACGACGACTTCAACACCTCGCTGGCGCTCTCCCGGCTGGCTGTTGCCGTGGGCGAGCTGCGGAGCTTCGCGGAGTCGCACGAGCGCATAGACGCGCATGCGAAGCAGGAAGCCCTTGGGATGGCCATCGGGCTTCCGCAGGCCATAGGGCTCATCACGCACGACACTTACAAGAAGGGCATTCCCGCGAAGGCGTACGAGCTCGTGAAGGCGCGGGAGGCGCTGAGATCCAGGAAGGAGTTCGCAAAGGCGGACGAGATACGCGCCAGGCTCAAGGGCGAGTACGGGATAATGCTCGAGGACACAGAGCACGGAACGGTATGGTATTCAGCGGAAGGCTGACTGCGTGTTCGTCTCAAGACGAACAAAACCTAATTCTTATATAGGAGAAAAACCGTAGTTATGCTGTGATGCTTTGGCAGTGGTAACGAAAGAGCACGCCACGGGAGCAGACAAGTCCTTTCTCGCCCTCGCAGAGCAGCAGAGGGCGGACGCGCTTGTCATGAACAATTTCGGGAAAGCCCTTGCGCTGTACGTGATGAAAAGCGGAGAGGAATACACAGGCGAAGGGCTTAACGGCGCCGCAACCGGCTTCCTCGGCAGCGATCTTCCTTTCAAAGGAAAGCGCAGGATGCACGACTACTGCAAGGACTCCCTCGAGCCCGCGGGAATGGTCGCAGGAGGCAGCACGGAAAGGGACGGCCGCAGCGTGAGCACCTATTCGATAACGGAGCACGGCGAAAGATGCGGAAAGCCCGCGGCGCTGAGGTTCCTGTCGCTCGCGGACTATCTGGGCAAGTCGCTGAACGAGCTCAACGGCGCCACGAACACCTCAGGATCGGTCGGGCACGGCTATGCGCTCGCCAAGGTGCTGGAGTGCCTGAACGACGGCAAGATCCACACAGTAACCGACATCGCCCAGACCGCTGGCCTTACTGAGAAAGTGGCTTCCTTCTCCCTGCGCCATCTGGACCGGACGGGCCTTGCGCACTACAAGAGCGTGAGGTGCGACCCCTACGGCGGCGCTGAAACAGATTACTCCGTGATTGAGCTTACCGGGCGTGACGAGGCGGAAGGATATGCGCGCAATCCGAGGCTGATGACGAAGCGCCTGCCGCATAGCCAGCCGGATTACGCTCCCTATGTCCGGAGATGCCTGCTCGCGGCGCTGGGGCTCGGGCTGCAGGAGATACACCGCAACATGCTGGTGGGCGCGCTGGGGGTGTCGGACGCCACGGCAAAGAAGGTAATGGCCTTGCTCTGCGACCTGGGCGTGTACGCGTATCGGAAGTTCAAGGGCAGCTTCGTGCTTTCCGAGTCGCAGATAACAGACAAGGGCATCTACGCCTTTGAGCTGGCGTACGGGCCTGCGCTGGCCGTAGCAAAGGACCCGCGGTCCGCATATGCTGCCGGGGCGTACCTGATGGGCGCGCTCGAGAGGTCCTCGAAAAGCCCGGCCGAGCTGTTCGCTTCTGAGCGCAGGAGGTTCATCGAGACGAGCAACAACCTGAAGCAGCGGAGCGGCGACGAGAATGTCGAACTGGTCATGGACGCCATACGCAGCAGTGACAGGTCCACAGACTTCCGGAGGAAGGACGTGGTCGAGCAGCTGGTAAAAAGGGGCGGAGAGACGCGCAACCTCGACGCGCTTGCGACCTCGGGGCTGCGCGCCATGCGCGAGAAGAAGCTCATAAAGAGGGCAGCGGAGCGCAACCATTACAGGCTGCTCCTCAGGACAGAGCATGACTGAGCCGCCGCTTTACTTCTTTGGCTCCCCTTCCTTGCCCGCTTCTTCAGGCTTCTTGTTCCTCTCCTCGATCAGCTTCTTTCCGAGCAGTGTCCTGTTCTCCATCTGCCTGCTTATCTTTGCCAGCTCTTCAGGCTTTAGGACGTGCTCGAGCACGTACTTGGAGTAGTTGAGCGATATCGACGATAGGTCCAGCAGCATGGACTGCAGCTCGTTCGGCCTGAAATGGATCTCGCTCTCGGGCTTGAGTATCTCCACGCCCACAGGCGAGTAGTTGAACGCGATGTTGACCAGCGGGAAGAAGCTCTCCACGAGCACCGTCACCATCGCGCTGGTCACGAACGTGCCTTCCCTTTCCAGCGGCTCGTCCACCTCCCCGTAGCAGTAGACCACGCCCTTCTCCTTGAGCAGGTGCTCGTTTATCAGCTCGACCAGCGCGGGCTGCAGCTCCTCCCTGTTGCTGCTCTGCATGTCGAAGTACAGCCTTGCCAGGACTCCGCCCTTCGCCACCTTCTCCTCCGTCAAGCGGTCAACGTCAGATTTCGCCATCTACTCGCCCTTTATCAATCGCACAGCGTCATCCACGCCCACAACCTGCTCCCCGCCGCTGACCAGGTTGCGCAGCTTCAGCGCGCCAAGCCTCTCCTCGGCGTCGCCTATTATCACCGCGTACTTCGCCCTTATGCCGTTCGCATGCGCTAGCTGGTTTGCCAGGTTGCGCGTCGCGAGGTTTATCTCGGTCGCGATCTGATTCGCGCGGAGCACATTGGCTATCTTGAGCGCGTAGCCCTGGTTCCTCTCGCTCACGCTCGCTATGAACACCTTCGCGTAGCCGTATTCCGGCGAGGAGGAGAAGCCGAGCAGGTCCAGTATGCGATCTATGCCGAGCGACACCCCCACCGCGGGCATCGGCCTGCCTGCATAGACGCCTATGAGGTTGTCGTACCTGCCGCCTGCTGCTATGGCTGGTCCCTGCATGTCCTGCTTCGCCCTGACCTCGAAAACGATCCCGGTATAGTAGTCAAGCCCGCGCATTATGGAGAAGTCCACCGCGACGTCCCCGCGCAAGCTGTACTGCGCAAGCGCGGCCAGCGCGCCGCGGATGTCCTTGGTGGCGTTTCCGTCGCCGAGCAGCTTGTCCGCATAGTCGAGCTTTTCGCTGCTGTCGCCCTTTATCTTCGCGAGCTGGAGTATGCCGTCGACGGCCTCGCCGCTTATCCCGAGCGCCTTCAGCGCCTCCGCGACCTTGTCCTCGCCTATCTTCTCAAGCTTGTCCATCGCCCTGGCGGCGCCGTTGAAGAGCTCGCTTCCGATCCCGAACTTGCCGAACACCTTGTCCATCAGCGACCTGTCGTTGATCCCGACAGCGTACTCTACGCCTGCGCTTTCCAGCGCGAACGCCCCGACCGCTATCGCCTCCGCATCAGCGAGCGCCTTCGTCCCGCCCACGATGTCGGCGTCTGCCTGCGTGAACTCCCTGTACCTGAGGCGCTGCGGCTCCTCGCCCCGCCAGACCTTGCCTATCTGGTAGCGCTTGAACGGCATCGGCAGCTCCTGATGCATCGCCATGTAGCGCGCCAGCGACACCGTCAGGTCGTAGCGCAGGCCGAGGCTTTCGTCCTTCAGCTCGTAAATAAGCTTCGTGTCCTCCCCGATGGCGTTCTTCGCCTTCAGCACGGAAAGCGCCTCGAAGGTAGGCGTGTCTATCGCGGCGAAGCCGAACAGGCGGAACACCCGCTCTACGCGCCAAAGCAGCTCGTTCCTGAACAGCGCCTCGTTCGGCATGAGGTCCTTCACGCCGCGAGGGAATGCTATCTCTGCCATAAGCTCACATAACAATTATCAGCTTAGCCTCTCAGGTTTTAATATAGTTTCTCTTATTCGCGTCTTAAGCCTCCCATTCTCTGTCCAAAGCCATCTACCGTATGGCTGATGCTTAGAGAATACCGATCCCTCAAGACCCTCCCGAAGAAGCGACTACAGCTTCACAAACTGTAGTCACCCGAGTCGGAGTCTCGCTACCAAAGATTCAGCTTTACGAAGGATTCGGCGTACTTGAGGCCTTTCTTCTTCCCGAGCATGCTGCCGATATGCCTCACGAAGCCCGCGTCACCCCCGAACTGCGATTTGTGCCGCGCAACCGCCTTTACCTTGAGATCGATGACGCCGCTTATGTCCACCGTCTCGTTGCCGTTCTCGAAGTTTGTTAGATACAGCTCCTTCACCTTGTGCAGCTTGAGCCCCTTCCTCTCTAACCCCTCGAACGAGAACTTGTTCTTCGCGAGCGGATACACCGCGTCTATCGTTGCGATGCCCGTTGCCCTGTGGTCTGAGTGGTTTATGAACCCCCTTCTGGAGTACACAAAGGTGGGGTCGTGCGTTACCACTATGTCGGGCTTCAGCTTTCTTATGTGCCTGACGATGTCCCTCTTTAGCGCCATGCTCGGCTCTAGCTCGGTATCCTTGTACTTGAGGAAGAACACCTCCTTCACGCCGAGGATTCTCGCAGCAGCGCGCTCCTCCTTCTTTCTGGCGCTTATCAGAGTCCTGCCCCTTATCTTAGGGTCCATCGAGCCGCGGCTGCCATCTGTGCACACCAGGTAGTAGCACCTCGCCCCGTTCCGTGCCCACTTGGCGAACGCGCCTCCCGCGCCTATGTCCAGGTCGTCCGGATGCGCGCCCACGCCCAGGACGACAAGTGCCCTCTTCACGGTCAAACGCAACCTACAGGTTCTTCTGTATCCACTTCTTCAGCGCGTCCTTCGGGATCGCGCCGACGTTAACCGCCTTTACCTGCCCCTTCTCCACGAGAAGCGTTGTCGGGATGCTCATTATCTCGTACTTCTGCACGGTCTTCTCGTTCTCGTCAGCATCGAGCTTGACGAATCTGATCTTGCCCTTGTATTCCTTCGCAACCTCCTCGATTACGGGAGAGTACATCCTGCACGGCCCGCACCACGTGGCCCACACGTCCACGACCACCGGCGCGCCTGACTTAAGCACCTCGGCATCGAAACTTGCGTCTGTAACGCTCTCTACCGCCTCCATAATAAGCACCACACATTTCCATCCTTAAAGGTATAAATACCTATGCCGGCATCGCGGAACAGTAAACTATTTATCGCTTGCACGCAATAGAGTTGCGATGATGTGACTTGCACTGAGCCGAGCCAACGCTGTGAAGACGATCTTGAGTGCTGAACATGATATCAAAGCAGGCGGTAAAGAAGCTTGTCAAGGAGAGCGGCGTAGCGATAAGCGACTCCGCCGCGGAGACACTGTCAATAATCCTCGAGAAGAAGGCAAAGAAGATTGCGAGCTACGCCGTGAAGAGGGCGAAGGCGCACGGGCGCGAGTCCGTGACAGAGGAGGACATCGACACCTACAGGATGAAGTACGGTGACTGAACGGCCGAGGCTGCGATAGCGAGGAGCACGGGCAAGGTCCGCCTGGAGTATGTGGACGGCGGCTGCCAGAAGATAAAGCTGTGGGAGCCCAAGGCCGGGGGCGTCCTCGAGACTACGTTCGACAGCGAGGGCGCGGTTCTCGCGCAGCAGATTGTCGCGCCCGGCGAGGCCGGGATCGCGCAGCGCATGCTCTCGGCGCTCGGCGCGGAGGCCCTGGCGAAGGCCAGCGAGAAGCCCTACGAGGACGTGCGCCTGGCGAGGCCGTGCCCGAGCTGCGGAAGCCCAGGCCTTATGAGATATTCCGATGCCTTCTCGAAGGAGGCGCCGGTAATGCCCACGTACTACTGCAGCGCCTGCAAGAAGCGGGGCTACTACCTTACCGATGAGTACCTCGAGTTCCTTGTCGACAACAACATCGCGCTCTTCAACGACGCGGAGCTGCGGGAGCTGACGCAAGACAGGAGCGCTTTCGTTTCCGAGCTGAAGGAGTATATAATAAGAATCTTTGCTGCAAAGCATGTAGCGCGAATCAGGTGAACCCATGGCCATTCTACTCTCTGAGCTCTACGGGAAGCAGATAATAAGCAACACGGGCAAGAAGATAGGCTATGTCGAGGACATAGTGCTGAACTTCGAGGACGGCGAGGTCTCGAGCCTGCTCCTGACCAAGATGGACGACCTCATGAGGAGCGTGAACACGCCGCGCCTGTTCGCGAACAACAGCGTTCGCTACGCGCGCGTCAAGAACGTCTCGGAGACCATAATCGTGGGCACCGAAGCCGTCAAGGATTAGAACTTCGCTCGCATATCCTCTTTTGCTGCTGAATAGAGGGCTCTGCAACCTTTCATATATCTAAACTTGGCCGGCATCGTCGGCTATTCAGTGAGAGCACCCAGCCTTATCTTGAGGTCCTCCAGCAGTTCCGCCCAATTCTTCGGCCTGCGTGCAAGAGGGATGAATGGGTTTGTCAGGTTCCGGAGCTTCCGCACGTCACGCTTTTCAAGGGCGATTCTTGCCTTTTGGATCAACGCTTCTGATTTAAGCTCGCCTCCTTCTGATTTGAGCGCCAATGAAATTGCCTTCTTTAGAATCGGTAGGTTGCACAGCGGAAGGGCAAAATAGACGTCATAGACATCTTTTCCTTCTGCCCTTGCCGCTAGCGCATTCAGTTTCCTCGCGGTCAAATCTTCTATGGAGTATACCTTGAAACCAGTGACCGATGCATGCGCGAAGCCCGAAACTGCGGGCATCGTTTCGAGAGGCTTCGCCGTAAGCAGTTTCTTCGGCGATACATCTATCCGAATATGGCCTTTCCCTCCAAGCGGAGTTTCGTAGAAGCAGTAGAACTGCATGGTGTCGTTAACCTTCCTGAATTCAACGATGTCCATGTCTTTCATGTCCGCGGCAAGCGATTTGCAGAATGCAGTCAGCTCGGCCTTCGCATTCTTTGTGACCAGGTCAAAGTCAAGGTCTTCTGAGAATCTCTGCGCCTCATGCAGATACACCTTGCTGAGCGCGGTTCCGCCCTTGAACACTAGTGCATCGGGATTCTTGGACACAAACCGGGTTACCTGCGCCAGCGCGTTCATAAGGTAAAACTCTTTGATTACGAACTGCAGCGGAAGCCCATTTTGGATCGCGATGGCCCTGCAAACCTCAATATCGAGTTTCATTTCATACCCTCTTTGATTTCCCTCTCTACCTCTTCCAATCTGCGCATGTCCCTCACATTGGCAAACCGCCTAACATAAGACCGGAATTCGGCCCATTCCCTCGAGTCCAGCCTAGCGGTGCGGTAAGCCTCAATCAACTTTTCCCTTTCGATCGAGTACCTTTCCAAATAGGCGCAGTCGAAGAGCGTCTTCGCCCTGCTTGAGACCACCAAGTTTCCGACATTCTCGAAGCCTACAGCCTTTTTCCCCATCGCAACCGCCTTCATCTCATAGCCGCTGACGGTCTTCGACGCCGATTCGTTCTTTGTGACGATGATGATGGCAAAAGGCATCTCCGCAATCAGTCGGCGTATGTAAAGCGCGCCCGCGAAGCCGAGGTATCCGTTGAAAATCTCCTGCGCCGCGGCAAAGGCATCCCTGATCGGGTTGGTCGCGTATGTGCCGCGCTTCAGGCGGATCATCCTTCCTGCCTTGCCTAGCCTGCTCAGGGTTGTCCTAAGAGTGGCCGCGCCGCATAGCCTCAGGCTCTCAAGCACATCCAGCGTAATGATCCCATCAGGCGCATTTTCAATGGCCGAAAGCACACGCTCAGTCACTTTATTCATGGACTAATAATTAACATATCGTTTATTATAGCCATATGGTGTTTCTAGCTGCCAAAAAGGCTTATGACCTGCAGCTGCGGCATACGCTTCTAGTCCGTAGACACTTCCCTTGCCAGGTTGGGCCTGCTCTTGACGAGTATCCTGTAGCCGCAGTAGGTGCACCTGACGAAGTTGTCGAGCTGCTTTATCTGCTTGCCGCATCTAGCGCATATGTACGCCATCTATCATCACTTCAGGCTCTCTATGAGCCTCTTCGCGGACTCGCCCGCGGAGGTCTTCATCGTGTAGGCGCCGCCGGCATAGGTTGCGCCGCAGTGCTTGCAGCGCCATATGGAGGTGCTGATCCGCCTTACCGCATCCCCGCCGCAGGCGTCGCACCTGTAGCTAGCGTCCTTCTGCTGTATTATCTTGGCCACTCGCTTCCTTATGCTTGTGCCGTACCTTATGCTTGCGTTGGCCATGTCATGCACTTTCTATTAGGGATTTTAGCTCCTTATGCTTATTAAAGGCTACGTCGACGAGCTCGTCTATCTCCTTGACGCTGAAGCTTCCGCGCATTCCCTTCTGCATCGACCTCACGCTCCCGCCGTCAGTGGTTATGGTGAGCCTGGCGTCTGCCGCATTCTCCTCCTCAGGAGTAGGGTCCAGGAGGAGCTTGCCGTCCACTTTCACGAACGTGCAGGACGTGACTGTGTTGTCGACCTTCAGCTTCCTGCTCTTGTCCTCGCGCACGACCTTCTCGTCCTTGTACTCCGGCATGTAGGCGTTGCGCAGCGCAGCCATCGCGGCGATCTCGCACGCGTCGAAGAGGTTGCCGCCGTAGTTGAGCACGTACACGTCGATGTAGACGCCCCATGCCTTCTCGGCCTCGATGAACAGGCTGGCAAGGTCTATGCAGTTGCCCGCGCGTATCCCGCGGTCTGTGACCCTTGACAGCTCGATGGCCTCAGGCGTAGGCGGCCCGGTCTCGTACTTGGGGCTCGCAAGCGGCAGCAGCTCGGCCGCTACCGTCATGTTGCCCTGGTCGGGCGTGTCAGGGAACGGGGTCTCGACCGCCATCTTGACCCCCGCAAGCACGCGGGTATCGCCAAGGTCCACCTGGGCGGACCCCTCGGCGTTGCCCATCGTGCCCGTGACTATCCTGACGTTCCTGAAATCGAACATGCCCCTGCCGTCCTCGCGCTTGCTCTTCTCGAGCAGGCTCTTCGTGTAATTGGCTCTTATCATGTCTATGCTTTCCATGTTCATGCGCCCTCGTACTTCCTGGACACGCTCTCGTATGCCTCCTTGAGAGCCGCGGCCTGCTTCCTCGATATATCCTTGCCCGCCTCTATCGCGAGCGACATCGCCTTGTCAAGCTGCTCCTTGCTGAAGCCGCCGTCCATCTGCAGCAGCAGCACATCGTTGTTCCTAGGCGCTATGGCCATCGGCATGTCGCTGTCCGAGTAGTTGTCCTCGATCATGTTGAGGTCGAGCACCACGTTGTCGTCTATCCTGCCTACCGACACCGCGTAGATCAGGTCCTTCATCGCTATGCCGGCTCCGGCAAGCGCCACGGCGGCGGCCGTAAGGCCGGCTGCCCGCGTGCCTCCGTCGCCCTGCAGCACCTCTATGAACACGTCTATCTCGCTGCCCGGGAAGTCGCTCAGGAAGACCACGTTCTCGAACGCCTCCTTTATGACCTTCGATATCTCGGTGCTCCTCCTCGAGGGGCCGCTCCTTCCGTGCTCCGACAGGTTGGCGAACGGCGACATCGAGTACCTGCACTTTATTATCGCCTTCGCAGGGTCGGTCATGTGCTTCGGCAGCACCTCCTTGGGCCCGTACACCGCAGCGACTATCTTGTTGTTGCCCCATTCTATGTACGCCGACCCGTCCGCGTTCTTCAGCACGTTCGCCTTTATGCTAAGCGGCCTCAGCTCGCCGAATCCTCTCCCGTCAGCCCTCTTCCCGTTTATTATCAACTCTGGCTTATTGCTCTTCATTCGCTCTCCTTTGTTTTTTCAACGTTACCGCGCTCAAGCATCTCCTTGATGCGCATTGTAAGGCCGGGCACGTGCGCCTCCTCCTCTATGCGCGCTATCGCCTCCACCGCAAGCGCGGTCTTCGCGCCGCTCAGCCACACCCTGCCGTTCATCCCCACGACTATCTGCGTCGCGGTCATTTCGGATATCTGGTTAAGCATCGTGTTGCCCTTTCCGATGAGGCGCGGGACCTTCGCGGGCTTCACCCTGACGATCATGCCCCCGCTGAGGATCCTGACCTCCTCAAGTATGACGGTCCTGCGGTTCTCGACGTCCTTGACGTTAGCGCTGATTATCTCGCCGGCTTCCGGCCCGTTCTCGCCGCGGCGCAGGATCACGAGCCCGCGCACGAACGGAGACACGTCGACCACGCACACGCTGCCGTTGACCTCCTTGACGGCTCCGACCACGGAATCGCCTATGCGCGGGCGCCATGCGCCCTCCAGCGCCACCACGCCGCGGTCGTCATAGACTCCGAGGGACCTTGCGTACGTCTTGCCGCCCTCAACGTAAGTGTTGTCCAGCCTGACAGGCTTCGCGGCTATGAGCTCCCCGGGCACGACAAGCCTTTTCATAGAATCACTGCTCCACCTTCACCTGCGCCTGCCCCTGCGTAGCGCCGTTTATGCGCTCGTAGAACTCGGTCTGCATGCCAGCAGGGAACTCCAGCACCGCCTCGAGGCTGCCGTCGTTGAGCCAGCGCTCGCCCTTCATGCCGTAGCGCTTGAGCACGCCGTAGGCGCGGTTAGCGTAAGCAGGGGGTATGGTGACGGTCATCTTGACCGTGGTGAACTTTATCGGCATGATTGCGCTTATCTTCTTCACCACGTCGTCGACCTGCGCGGGCGCGCTCTTGAACGGGTCTATGCTGACCTTCGCCTCCTTCATGGCGTTCTCGACGCGGAGCGGAGGGTTTGGCGCGTTCGTCCTGGGGTCTATGGAGTTCGTGGCTATCACGTCTATTATCTGCCTGCGCTTCTCCTCAGTTAGCTTGGCGCGCTGCTCTGTCGTTATCGGGACGTCGCCCTCCTTCAGTATCGCGTCCGCGAGCTTCGCGATGTCGGTGAAGCCGAAAACCTTCTTGACCTTTTCCTCGCTCTGCCTCTCGTTCTTCCGCGCGTCCTTGAAGACCTCCTCTACCTGCAGCACGCTGAGCGGGTCCGTGCGCTTGCCGGTGACGTACTCGTACGCCATGTCAGCGTCTACGATGAGTTCGAACTCTTCCCCGCCTTTTCGAAGTTTTACTATCACAGTTTTCTGTTGCATCCTAACCACAGAGAGTAGAACGAGTCAGACATACTTCGATATCTGCTCGGGTGTGAACGGAATGAAGCCGGCGCTCTTTGTTATCGTGGAGATGTCCACGTTGTTCTCCGTGAGCCTACCCTCCTGGACCTTCTTGATTATGCTTACGCCAAGGCCTATCGCGTCCTCGATCGGCATGTTCTCCTTGTAGCTCTTGACCAGCATGTCTTCGGCTGTCTTCTTGCCTGCGCCGATCGCATCGGCTTTGTAGCCGAGGTACGCGGCGCTCGGGTCTATCTCGAAGAGCTTGGGCCCGCTGTCTATGCCCGCTATGAGCAGCGAGATGGCGTAGGGCCTTATCCCGCCGTACTGCGTTGCGACCTGCATCTCCTCCGATATCTCCTTCGTGAGCATCTCGACGCTTTCGGTCTCGTTGTACACCATGCGGTGCGTCTGCGCCTTGCTCCTGAGCTGAGCTATGAGGTGCATGCCGTCAGAGATCATGCCGCTGTAAGCAACGCCTATGAACGAGTCGACGCGGAATATCTTCTGCACGGTGCTCGATACCGCAAGCGGCTCAACTATGTTCTTGTGCGCGACCAGCGCTACGCCGCCCTCTGCGACTATGCCGAGCGCAGTGGCGCCCTTCCTCACGTTCTCCCTGGCATAGTCGACCTGGAACAGCCGCCCGTCGGGGCTGAACATGACTCCGCGGTCATACGCTTGTATGTTAGGATACATCAGTTCACCGTATAAACTCAATATTAAGCAGTAGCAATCAGATTTCTGATATAAGATTTATAACCCTTTCTAATCTCTTTGCGCCCGTTCTTCCGAATTGCGGACGCCGCAGCGGCGTCATGTCTCGTCGCAGGACAGCGCGCGGCTCTGACCCTAAATACGATGGATAATTAAAAAGGTCGCCAGTAACTGACTTTTGGCGACAGTTATGGCAGACCTTTGTAGATATTGTAAATCGAAAGAAATAGTAAGGAATGGGTTC
>CAYNNI010000073.1:0-3548 GCA_964398805.1 Microcaldota archaeon
AAGTGGCACAAGAGGGCAAGCATAGCTAGCTCTAGCGAGAGGAACTACCTCATAGCACTCCCTGAGCTAAACAGGGTTGCGAGCTACCTTGGGCTTCCAGATAACATAAGGGAGAGCGCAGCGCTTCTCTACAGGAAGTGCGTCCAGAACAACCTGATAAGGGGCAGGCCGATAGAGACCGTCGTTCAGGCGGTGATATACGCGGCGTGCAGGGCTGCAGGGATGCCGAGGACGCTTGACGAGATAGCGCAGATATCTGGGCTTCCGAAGAAGGAGATAGGCAGGGCCTACAGGGTAATATCCCACGAGCTCAACCTAAAGATACCCCTTACGGACCCGATAAGCTACGTCCCGAGATACATAAATGCCCTGAAGCTCAGCGGCGAGGCCCAGGAGAAGGCGGCCGCCCTGCTCAAGAACGCGATGAAGAAGGGACTGGTCTCCGGAAGGAGCCCTACCGGCGTGAGCGCCGCGGCGGTCTACATCGCCGGCGCGCTTGCGGGCGAGAGGAGGACGCAGAAGGAAGTCGCCGATGTCGCGGGGGTCACGGAAGTGACCATCAGGAACAGGTACAGGGAGCTGAAGGAGCAGCTCAACATTGACGTCAACCTCTGACCGGGGCTTTTTGGCGCGCTCGGCGCGCCTTTTTATCCTATTCCTTTATTGTTTTTTGCTTCTTTTCCTTTATAGTAATAATTAGCGTTAGTGATTAGCGGTGCGTGAATTGAGGTACGGAGTCGTGTTTGTGGGTCTTGTGGCGCTCGTGGCGGCATACGCAGTAGTGCATGCGCAGAGCTTCTCGGCAAACTCGCTTGTTCCCGACAACCTGACCAGCGCGATAAACAGCACCGAGGCATTCGTCGGCGTGGTCAATCAGAGCGCATACGTCGCGTTCTACCCAAACATGACCGTCGCGGGCAGGTATCTAGCCGAGGCGAAGAGAAACGCCTCTGAAGGCAATTACGCGCAGGCTTATTCGCTGCTGGCACTCGCAAGGGACTCCGCATCGCAGCAATTGCAGAGGATAAACGGATACAGATATGCGACGTTCGCGGTCCTCGCCATACTGCTCGTTGCTTCAACGCTCTTCCTCAGGCGCGTAATGAGGCCCCTCGGAGGCCGACGGAAGGGCTGACGACCATACGGATTTTTTATATAGTTAGACAGTTGGCTAAGGCACCGCCCTTTTGCATAGAAGGTTTAAATGCCTTTCAAACCGATTCTGATTGTAAGAACTGTAATATGCCGCATGAGTGTGCGGCGGGACAGGTTCTTTGGGTGGGAAACATGGATAGGATGGATGAAGTAGCAGAGGGCGAGATATACAGCCTCAAGGTCTCAGCAAAGGGCGCGAGAGGCGAGGGCATAGGAAGGATAGGGGACTTCGTGGTCTTCGTAAGGAACGCGAAGACGAGGATAGGAAACTCGTACAGCGTGAAGATCGTGAAGGTTCAGAGAACCTTCGCCTATGCGGAACTCATGGAGTCCAAGCGCCAGTATGTGGGAAACAGCATACTGGAACTCGGCATATGAGCGCAGCGGAGCGCAGTATAGAGCAGGTAGACAGTAGAGTGATGAATTGAGTGCGGACCGGAGACTAAAATACGGCGCTTGTTCGTAGTGCGCGGGCAGCCGGCGCACCGATAGGGGCACCGATCATACCGGTTCTGAAAGGCCATAAAGAGCCAAGATGCAAATGATTATATATGTGCGTGTTTGTGATATATATGATTCCTGAACCGGCGTTTGTTGGCGAGGCTGGTTGTTTATACGCTTGCCCAGTTTAAGCCGTAAGTGTAAATTTCATGCTTTGAGACCAGTAATAAATTCTCAGGTGCGATGGATGAAGACCGATGTGAAGACTAAGCTCATGGAAGTGATGAAGGGCACAACCACAGTTGGGATAGTGTGCAGCGATGGTGTCGTAATCGGCGCTGACAGGAGGGCGACGATGGGAACCTTCATAGCAAGCAAGGAGACCAGGAAGGTGTTCGAGATCGACGAGAACCTGGGCATGACTGTCGCCGGATCCGTCGGGGATGCGCAGGAGCTGGTCAGGCTGCTCAAGGCGAACAACGAGATATACAAGATGAGCGAGAACAGGTCGTTCTCACCGAAGTCTGCAACCTCGCTGCTTTCGATAATGCTGCAGCAGAATAAGATGATGCCGTACTACGTGCAGCTCATAATAGGAGGGGTGAGCGTGGACGGCGAGCCGGGACTGTACTCGCTCGACCCGCTCGGCGGCTACAGCGAGGAATCCATGTACACCGCTACAGGAAGCGGGACCGAGCTGGCGCTCGGGTACCTCGAAGACGCTTACAAGAAGAGCGTGACGACCAAGGAGGCGGTCAGGCTCGCGGCGCGCGCGCTTTCGATCGCGACGTCGAGGGATTCAGCTGTCGGCGACGGCATGATAATCGCAGTGATAAACAAGGCAGGGTACACGGAGTACAAGGACAAGGAGCTGGACAAGTTCATGCCCCAGGCAAGCAGCAAGTAAATCCCTGCCGCGTGCATTACGCACGCACATCATTGATTACTTAATGATTTTGATTTTCCGGTTATTGCATTCATTCGTACCAGTATTTTGGAGAGGGCGTACTGAAAGGCGAAGCGCAGTTTAACGGTTATGTATGCCCACCAACCGGCACGGCCGAAGCAATCACACACATAACGCAACTAACGCAACGCAAACAACATAACACTCAATTCGACGTGATCAAGTGACAGAGAAGTCCGAAGAAACAGTAGAAAGCATGACGAAGGCGAAGGCAGCGGGGCTCTTCGACAAGATAAAGGAGATGCTGCCGGCAGACGCCGACTTCGTGAAAGCGGAGTTCGAGGGTCCGGACATAGTGGTCTACATAAAGAACCCGAAGGCGGTCTACGAGGACGAGATGCTGATAAAGAACATAGCTTCGATGATAAAGAGGAAGCTGATAGTCAGGAGCGACGCGTCCGTGCTCATGAACCCGGACGAGGCAAAGACCGCCATAGAAGAGATAGTGCCGAAGGAGGCGGTCGTCGGCGGCATAAAGTTCGTGCCCGAATTCTCCGAAGTAAGGATAGAGTCCCTCAAGCCCGGGCTGGTGATAGGCAAGAGAGGGGCAAGGCTCAAGGAGATAGTCATAAAGACGAACTGGACTCCGAAGGTTCTCAGGACTCCGACGATGGAGAGCGAGACTATACCTGGAGTTAGGCAGATGCTGTTCAAGGAGGCAGAGTTCAGGAAGAAGTTCCTGACAAGCGTAGGCAAGAAGATAAACAGCGTGGTGCTCAAGAGCGAGTGGCTGAAGGCCACGGCGCTGGGAGGTTTCAGGGAGGTAGGAAGGAGCTCGCTTCTGCTCGAGACGCCGCACTCTAAGATAGTCATAGACTGCGGCATAAGCCCGGAGCCTGGGATAAAGGGCGCCGACGCCAACGTGGGCTCGAGCGTGAACAAGGCGTTCCCGTACCTTGATACCGCGAACATATCGATAAACGAGATAGACGCGGTCGTGCTGACTCACGGCCACATGGACCACATGGGCTTCATACCTTATCTA
>CAYNNI010000074.1:0-2448 GCA_964398805.1 Microcaldota archaeon
GTCGACGGCATAGACTATCTCAGGGTCAGGCCGGAGAACATAGAAAAGGTGCTGAAGAAGCTTGCTGCAAGGACGCACATCAGGGTGGGCGAGGAGAGTCTCGGCATAATATCCAGGAGGTCCAACGGCGATGTCAGGTCCGCTATAAACGACATGTACGCGATAGCCGGGTCTGTATTGGACGATTCGGTCGATGTGCTCGGCCTGAGGAATGCCGCCCAGGAGATATTCATCGTGCTCAACAAGATATTCTATGCCAACACGCTGACAGCGCCGCTAATCGCGGCTAGGAGCGTAGAGCCTGACGTCTCTAACGACCTGCTCATAAGCTGGATAGACGAGAACATACCGGGCAAGTACAAGTATGCTGCTGACATAAACGCCGCGTACGACAACCTGTCGACAGCCACGACGTTCGCGACGCGGGCCACGCGAAGGCAGTACTACGGCTACTGGAGGTACATGAGCGTACTCATGACCAGCGGGGTGGCGCTGGCGAAGAGCAGGTACCCTGAGGCTTCATCCAGATACATGTTCCCGAAGGTGATAAAGGAGCTCAGCGCGTCGAAGGCGGAAAGGCTATCCATGAAGCAGATAGCGGTGAAGCTCGCCGCGACGATACACTTCAACACGCGCCACATAATAGAGAACGAGATGCCGATACTGGGCCGCATGGCGAACGCGGCGATGAAGAGCGGCGTCGGGAAGTCCGATGTCCATGAATTCTTCGAGAATCAGTTCGGCCTTAATTCGAAGGAAGCCGACTTCATGATCAAGCAGACTGCATAGGCTGAATAGGCCGCGTGGAACATAATACGCCTAGCGCCTGACCGAAAGGACGTCGAGCAATGACTGCACGACTTCGTCCATCTGCCCAGGCGTGCACCTTATGCTTGCCGCCTCGTTGTGGCCGCCGCCGGTTATGCTGAGCGACTCCATGCCCTTGAGCTCCTCTATCCTTTCCAGTATCGAGACAGAGCCGGATATCGACTTGCTTATCCTCATGGATATGTAGCTGCCTCCTCTGACTATCGTTATCGCGCCACGGCCGGCGGATTCGCGCCCGAGCCTATCGTGCAGCTTCGAACTGTACTTGCCCATCGGCGGATACCCGAAGCCGAGCGCAGCGACCCTGTCGAAGTCCACGACGTTGACAGCCACCCCCCTCTCTGTCAAGTACCTTTTCATGGTGTTCATGCCCTCCTTTATCGACTCTTCGAACGAATTTGCGATGAACCTCGCAGCCTCGGCGCGCTCCTCCGGATCGTCAAGTATGCTGAGCATCTGCTTCGGCGTGGCCTTCTTCCCATGGGCCATGCCGTTGTTAGACGTAAGGAAGTCGAGCAGTGCGGCGGTTGACTTTGCGCTCTCGTCGGTTGCGTCCGCGTATGTGCTGTAGTCGCTTATCAGTGACGCGTTTTCCATGTCATCGTAGCTCTCTCCCGAAAGCAGCTGCGCCAGCATGCAGCCCAGCACGCCCGCAGTAAGATTCGAATCTCCGCCGACATCCCATGGGTTTACGTATTCCATCACGCTTCCCTTTGAGAACCCTTTCGGTATAGGGTGGTGGTCGAGCCACAGTATGTCGATCTTGCCATGCGCGTACTCGACCGCGTCCGCGCTCTCGTCCGATGTGCCGAAGTCGATTATCACAACAAGCGGCTTCTCTGCGGAAGAATACGAGCTGAAGTATGCCATGTCGTCGGAAATCGACTCCATCGAGTATGATATGCCGCGGTTCATGCGCCATGACACCGATGATGCCACGCACAGCCCCTTCTCAGCAATTGACTTTATCGCCCTGTACAGGGCTATCGCGCCGCTGGAGCCGTCGCCGTCGTTGTGGAACCTTACCGCTATAGGCGAGCCGCTCGCAATGCTCCTTGCAACCCTCTCTGCAGCGCGGCCCAGGCCCGGAAGAAGAGGCCTGAGAGCCGCATACCTCCCGCACTTCGGCAGAGCCATGTCCATTTTCTGGCCGAGTTGCATGGCGTTGACCATGGCGCTGATGGCAGTGGTATATTCTGCGCTGGTGGATTCGCTGACGAGCTTCGGCAGCTTCGGCGACCCCATGCCTTCGTGCTGGCCGGTCTTGAACTCTATTATGTCATATAGGTTTGGCCTCATGCCTATCTCGGCATTGGTGGAAGTGACTGCAGAGGCGTCGATTATGGTGCATGCTGAGCCCGACTTCGATGCCGTAACCTTCAATGATGTGATTATCCCATTCATGCTAAATGCACTCTACTGTACGCCGAAGGCAAAACCAGATTCGCTTAACATCTAGTGCCGTCCAAATATAAATCCCTATCACTGCGCGTAGCAGGAGGCTTGCGCAGTGGAGTTTGTGATGTAAGCGCAGTAGCCGGTGTCGTTGTAGTACTTCGCCACCGTGTCTATGCACGAATACGAATCCGACTGGTCTTGTATGTTATTGCACATAGAGAC
>CAYNNI010000075.1:0-17270 GCA_964398805.1 Microcaldota archaeon
GAGTTGGTGAGATGTGTATCCTTTTATCTGGCCGATTATATAGTTCGGGGTCATTATTGGGCTTCCGACTATGAACAGGTGGACGTGGTCGGGCATTATTTCGAGTGCAAGCACTTCACATTCAAGACCTTTTGCCCTCTCCATTATCAGTTCCTTGAGACGTTTTTCCACTCTGCCCACCAATACCTTTCTCCGATACTTCGAACACCATACAAAATGATAACCCATGAAATGAACACTTGTTTCTGAAGCGTTATATCCTTTTGGCATGATAATATGTGGACACAGTGTTATGTATATCTATCGGCATTACAGCAGTTCGCTTTCATCCCGCCGCTAAAGCATGTGGGATTTCCCGCTCACATTGTTAAGGACTTTATTGACATCTTTCATTTTCTTGGATATTGCCCTGATTATTTCTACTACTGTCGCCTTGTCTATCTGTGTGGGCATGGACAGTAGTGAGGATCAAAGCCTTAAAAAGACCTACTTGTGCAAAAAGTCTCTAAATTGTGCAAGAAGTGCGAACTTATTTCACAAAGCCCCTAGGACCGACACGCCGCCTCCGGTCATTGATATGAGCGTCGAGCGTATCCTCATGACTGAGCTCTTGCCGGCACCGTTCGGGCCCAGTATGCCGAATATCTCGCCCCTGTTCACTTCGAAGGACACGTTATTGACTGCCTTTATCCCGCCTCTGTAGATCTTGGTGAGGCCCTTGACGGAAACGGCAGCGCCTTTGGTCATGTGATTCCCCGGGCTAAACTTGATATGAATGCAATGCCGCAGGCAGGATTCGAACCTGCGACATTCCGCTTTTTGACAAGCGTAGCTTGGCTTCAGGCGGACGCTCTCCCACTGAGCTACTGCAGCGCGTACAATACCCTCTTACTCGTTACAGATTTTATATCTTCGCTTTTCTGGTGAATTGGGAAGGGGGATTAAGGGCTATAAAGCCGAATCACAAATTCATATCATGCCGTCCTGGAGCGAGCTCGCGCCTTACGACAGGCTGGTCAACACCAGCGCCATGGAGCCGCGCGCATACCAGATAAACATAATGCGCAGCGTTGACTCGGGCAGGAACACGCTGGTGGTGCTCCCGACAGGCCTCGGCAAGACGGTCATAGCGGTGTTCGCCATAGCTAAGGCGCTGCAGGAGGGCAAGAGCGCGATATTCCTGGCGCCGACCAAGCCCCTGAGCGAGCAGCACTACAAGACGCTTTACAATCTGCTGAACATAGACAAGAGCATACTCCTGCTGCTCACGGGCAGCCTGAGCGGCAAGAAGAGGGAGACGCTCGAGGCCAGCGCCAGGGTCATCGTTGCGACCCCGCAGACCGTGGCGAACGACCTGAAAAAGAGCAGGCTCTCCCTGGAGAACGTGTCGATGGTGATATTCGACGAATGCCACAGGGCGGTGGGCAGGTACGCCTACACGTACATCGCAGACGAATGCAAGCTGCGCGGCATACAGACCGTGGGCCTGACGGCATCGCCGGGCAGCGATATGAAGCGCATAGGCGCGCTCATCGAGGCGCTGGGGATAGACAACATAGAGATAAGGATAAGCAGCGACACGGACGTGGCGCCGTACGTGATGTCGAGCGAGACATCGACGCTATACGTCGAGAAAGGCGGGACCGTGGATGCGATACTGTCTACGCTTGCGCCGCTCATACAGGAGCATCTCGGGAACCTGTACAGCAGGGGGCTTAGCCCGTTCAAGCGCTTCGACAACATGCCGAAGCGCAGGCTGCTCGAGATAGGCGACAACATAAGCAAGCTCCAGGCAAAGAACTACAAGTTCGCGGCGCTGTTCGACTACACGTACTTGCTCGACCTGATGCACGCATACGAGCTCGCCAGCACTGAGGGGCTGTACCCATTCGTGAGCTACTTCGACTCGCTAGAAGAGCGCGAGAGCAAGAGCCGGGGCGTGAAGAGCATGCTCGCGAATCCGGCGGTGAGATCCGCGCTCGGCATCGCGAAGGGCGCGCTCGAGAAGGGGGAGGAGCACCCCAAGATGTTCCTCGCGGTGGGGGTGATGAAGAACATGCTAGCGGGGAAGAGCGCGATAGTCTTCGCGCAGTACCGCGCCACAATTAAGAAGCTGATAGAGATATTCGGCAAGAACGGCATACATGCCAGGGCGTTCGTGGGAAAGAAGGAGGGCGTTACCCAGAGCCAGCAGCAGCAGACGATAAGCGACTTCCGCGAAGGCAAGTTCAACGTGCTAGTCGCAACTTCAATAGGCGAGGAGGGGCTGGACATACCCGCGGTCGACGCCGTGGTCTTCTACGAGCCGGTGCCTAGCGAGATAAGGAACATACAGCGCAAGGGCAGGGCCGGCAGGATAAAGTTCGGCCAGGTGATAATCCTCGTGACAAGCAAGACGAAGGACGAGACCTATCTTATGATATCAAGGCTCAAGGAGAGGCGCATGCGCGACCTGGTGCTCAAGATACAGCAGAGGATGGAGAGCGGCGCCTTTGCAACGACGGCGGCTAACGCCGGCCAGAGGACCCTGCTCTAGCCGCGGGAGATTTGCTTCCTAAGGAGCTCCATCGCCTCGGGATATGGGAAGCCCCTGTGGAAGATGTCTCGGCCGAGCTTCTTCTCCAGAAGCGTGCCGCTGTCGCAAAGCGGGCACTCCCTGAAAAGCACAGAAGTGGTTCTCTCGCCAGCGAGGTTGCGGCCGAGCTGCGTGCTCATGTCGCCTGCGATCCCCTCGGGGTTGTTGACTGCGATGTAATGGAAGTCCTGGGCGCGCACGCCAAGGGTCTCCGCGTGGAACCTGAAGCGCTCCTCCTTGAAGCCGAATCCGGCTACTATGACCTCGTGCGGATACTCGCCCGCAACCTGCCTGAAAACTATCATGCTACCGAGCAGGTTCTCGAACGAGTCTCGGGAGAAGGTCTCGGGATAGCTGCGCTCCCTGACGTCGGAACTGCCATTGCCGGAATACCAGTTGTTGTGCTCTGCCACGATGCCGTAGCTCTCGCCCTCGGATCTGAACCTTGCCTCTGGGATGGTCTTGCCTCCGGCGAAGACCAGCAGCGAGCCGGCGTGCAGGAGGGCTTCCCGGACCCCGGCCTCGATATGCTCGTTGTAGTAGCGGATTTCCTTCTCCAGCTCCGCCTCGCTTATCCTGCCCCTGAGCACGCTGCCCCAGGATCCCGGGTCGCGCGTACCGCCGCAGCCTAGGTAAACTGCATGCCCTGGCACCATGATGAGCTGGCTCGGCCTTGTCATTGCTGCCATGTGATCGTGATGGCTGATGACTATTTCCAGATATATAGCCGTTTCAAGTTTATCGTCGGCTGTCGTAATTCCGCGCACACGAGGCTGCGAAAAAGCTGCAAACCGTTAAATTGTTTTGCTGAGCAGTTGGAGCGGCGATCGGGTGCTGCGCTATTGCAAGGGTACGAGGGGCGAGCGCGAACTCCTCAACTTCCTTTACGGGAAGTCGTATTCGGTAGTGAGATCTGCTGGCAGCGGCGTGAACTCGATAAGCCCAGACATCGTCGCCATAAAGCAGGGCAGGGGGCTTGCCTTCGAGTGCAAGGCCTGGGACAGGTCAAGCCTTGCAATAGAGCCCGCGAAGTACGACGCTCTGCTTGACTGGGAGAGGAACACCGGGATGGGCACCTTCATAGCATGGCGCATGAACGGCCAGGGCTGGTTCTTCGTCAAGCTTGCCGAGATGAACAGGAGCGAAAAGAGCTACACCGTGACTAAGAGGCAGGCGCTGGGGATAGGAAGGACGCTCGAGGCCCTGCTCGCGGAATAACCGCGGGCAGAGCTTGCGCTAAGCGAAGAGAAAACAAAAAAGGTAAGCAAAGACACTGCCTGCGGACTACATCATTGCAACCATTGCGCCGATGTACGTCAACAGGAATCCTAGCAGGGCCGCCCCGTCTGCTCTCGAAACGATCAGCAGAGACATGCCCGCAGCCGTGATGAACTTCCACAGCCACATGCCCTTGTCGTCCATCGTCTTGCCCGCAGCCATCCCAATGCCCACAAAGAACAGGGTTATGGATGCTACGACGGCGAATGCCGCGACGAGTGGGGCAAGGAACGCCGCCATGCTAAGCCACGTGCCTGTTAGCGCTGCTCCGCCGCTATACCACGAAAAGACTACGTATAGGTACAGCAGCGAGCCCAAGAACAGCAAGATACCTCCTGCTGTGCTCATAGAGTTCTTTTTTGCTGGCATTGCATCACTGTAAGAGGACTTGAATGGAAAAGCTTTTAAATCTGTTCCAGGGCTTTGACAAAGTGCCGAAGCCCGAAAAGCGCCTTGCGCTGCAGACGGCGCGGGCTGGCGCAGCCTGGGATAGACTTAAAGAGCTTGGCTTCTTGTAGTACGGCGTGGTATAATGGCGGCGGCAAAGGTAAAGGCATGGCCGAAGGTACTGCAGTTCGTAGCAAGCCTGGTCTTCCTGTACGTCATATTCGTTGGAAGGCCGACAGAGGGCTGGAGCCTCTCTGCGCTCGGAGCGGCATCGTGGCTGGCTCCGCTACTGTACGCTGCTGCGGTGCTCAGCACCATAGCCCTGTTCTTCATAAGCCTAGTCGGACTAGGATGGAGCGGTAAGTCGATACCCGAGGCGGGCGGCAAGATGATGCCGATGATGGCAAGCAAGTCGCTTGGAATCGCGGGCTTCACACTGCTGGCGCTGACAGTGTTCATTTCGCTGTCTATAACGGGCGCCACTGCCATGTGGAGCTGGCTCGTCATAATAGGCTACATCGTGGGCTGGCTCGGCGTAGGCATGGAATACGTGTAGCCACTGCCCGGCATTTGCCTTTCCATTCGGTTTATTGGCAGGGCTCTTTCCCCTCAAAGCGGCAGCTGCGGAGCCAGGCAGCACATAAGGTTGTTAGGTTTTGATGACTAATCCTATTGGGTAGTGAGATGACAGGTAGCATATCCTCGGCAAGGAACACTGCGGAGTACAAGGCGGAGGTCATCCTAACGGGAAAGGTGCCCGTGCCTGAAAACGTGGACGCCTTCAAGCTCTTGCTCAGGACCAATTTTGACGTCGGAATGACGTACCTTCGCAGCACATACAGAGAGATGGAGGACAGGCATTTCGAGGGAAACGCATTCGTAAGGAATCTGGCGGGCGGCGCGCCGGAATCGATATCGTGGGCGCTGTACAATGCTGTAGGCGAGCGCTATCCCTCGCTGGCAAGGGCGCAGAGGGACGCGGCGCTTGCGAGCACTCTGGAAATCATGGACCGCATCACATATACGATAGTGAACGGCCTGGACGGCGCTGGGCACACAACAGGAATAAGGGAGCGCTGTACCTCGGGGAAATCGGAAGCGCCAGAAGGCTGTACTGGCCAGGCCTGGATGAGGGGCGCCATCTGATTGAGGCACATGACTTGAGCCTTGCCGGCTTCAAGAAGCTGAAGTCGGAGTTCCTGGACACGAAGGGTCTGCTGCGGAAGGACAAGGTCAAAAGCGATTTCCTGGTTGCGTACGCATTCCTGCGCCGCGACATGTCTAATTTCGGTGAGAGGTTCGCAGAGGCCCTTAATTCGGAGTTCCTTTCTAGGACGTTGACCGCGATAGTGAAGATGAGATTCGTGGGCTTAAACCGAAAAGGAAATCGAAAGCCGTTTGAAAAGGCTTAAGGAGCTCCTACCGGAATCGCTGCACGGCAGGATAGAGCCAATCATGCAGAATGCGGAATGGGTGGACGAGCGCAAGTTCCCGTGAGATCTGCAGCCTCAGACAATCTTCTTCTGCACTTCGAGCAATTCTGCCGATGTTGCCGCCTGTCCCTCTTTCGTTACCCTGTTCTGTGTGGGGGACAGCTTCGCGTGCAGATGATCGACAGCCGTCCCAAATACTCCCATTTGCACCTTGGAAACGCCGAGTTTCTTCTCGAGAAGCTTTCCCGCATTCCTGCAGGAGGATAGGAACTTGGCGTAATCGGCCTCGCTGAAGGGCGAACGCATAGCTGGGGAGGTGCTGCTTGGTCATCAGAGTAATCTGCCCTGGGCAGACGGGATTTGCATCTAGAATGCCTATGCAGAAGTCGTCCTCGCATACATTATACGCGGCAGCTTCTCTGCTTAGTATCTTGCAGAAAGGGCAATCCGGCATAGGCGCACCTGAACAGGAGTGGACTCCGCGGGAGATTCCTAGGCGCCCTCGCTTTCTGCTAGGGAGCCTATTTTGAACCCGCAACCTCCCGCATGCCATGCGGGCGCGCTACCGTTGCGCCAGGAGCCCAGGCTCTGTTATATGCAACGACAAGAATAATAAGTGCTTCGCATCACGCCGGGGAGACGAAGAGTATGTTGCCGCCGCGGAGCAGTATGGTCCCGAGTTTCGCCCTGAGCTCCCCGCCGTCGTTGAGCTCTTCCGAGTCTTCCATCACGAGATTCATGTGTGCATCGAAGGCGACTATCTTGCCGCGTATGCTCGCGCTGTTCTTGAGCCTTACTAGCACCTGCTGCCCAATGGACTTGTTAAGCAGGTCGAATGGTCTTTCTTGCATGAAGCAGTTATGGGCAGGTAAGTTTTTATATGTTACTGAATTTCTATCGGCAAAACGCCTGGGCACGGCGGACAAAAGGCATTAATATTTCCGGCGCCATTTAAGTGTGGTAGAATGAAGGTCACGGAGATCATGGCGAAGACCATGCTGGTGAAGTCGAAGCTGCCCGATGCGGACTATGCAGTAAATCCGTACGTGGGCTGCGAGTTCGGCTGCCTTTACTGTTATGCCAGTTTCATGGGCAGGTTCGTGAACGAGCCGGTGGAGAACTGGGGCAAGTACGTCTACGTGAAGAGGAACGCGGTAGAGGTCTTCGAGCGCGAGCTGCGAGCAATGCCAGAGAGCCAGAGGAACGCGTCGATATTCCTCAGCTCGGTCACGGATCCGTACCAGGGCGTCGAGGCGGAGTACAAGCTCACCAGAGGTATACTGCAGGCGCTCGCAAAGGAAAAGTATCCAGGAGCAATAGACGTGCTCACGAAATCGTCGCTTGTGCTGCGCGATATTGACGTGCTCGGGCAGCTCCCCGACTGCGAGGTCGGAATGACGGTCAACACTGCTGACGACGCGCTGGGCAGATTCCTGGAGGTGCGGGCGACAAGCGTGAGCCAGCGCTTCTCCACGCTTGCGAAGCTTCACGAAGAGAGAATCAGCACGTACGCATCGATAGGGCCGCTGCTTCCGCACTATAGATACAAACCTGAGCTGCTCGAAGACTTGTTCGCAAGGCTGGCGGAATCGAAAGTGGGCTACATCTGCGTGGAGCACATGAACCTGAGGCCGTACATAAGGAAAAGGCTTTTCGAAGCTCTCAAGGGCGAGCCCGATGAGGTTCAGAACGTATACAGAGGCGCGGAGGATGGCGCGCACATGAAGATTCTGGATGGGATTGTCGTGAACTTGGCAAAGAAGCACCATCTGGACCTTGCCGCGGATGAGGTAATTTACCACAACAGGTACGAGGACGGCTGGAGGAAGACCCCCATCAGAATCCAGAAGCCGCTGGCCTGAGCGGCTCTACCTCGCTTATTATGCGAGCAAGTAAGCATATAAATAGAGGCAGAAATAAGCGCGTCACTTCTCTTTCAGCTTCGCGAGATCCTCCTTTCTTACAGAGAGCCTGACCTTGCCCGTGCCCAGGGTTATCTGCTTTCCGATTAGGATGTTCTCGGCCACTCCGCGCAGGTTGTCGCGCTCGCCGAATACGCTGGCGTTTATGAAGTGCTTTACTGTTTCCTCGAAAGCGGCCCTTGCGAGCACTGATTCCTTGTTGCCAGCTATGCCGTGCCTGCCAGCGCCCTTTATCGCGCCTGAGAAGCACATCGTGTCCACTAGAAGGCCGACATGCCTAAAGCTGACTGTGAGGCCTTCCTCGGTTATGGTCTCCATGATCTCGTTCGCGATCACGTTCCTTGCCGCCTCGACGCCGTACACGCGCATCACCTCGAACGGGTCGTTGCTGTAGGTGCGCGTCGCGTCCACGCCGGGCATCTTTATCACCTCTTCGAGGTTGCTGCCTGCGGTGACTATGAAGAAGTTCCCGTCATCGCCCTGCTGTATCACTGCCTTGCTCAGGCCGGCCATGCCCATTATCGCGGACCTCAGCACGTGGACGAAAACAGTCCTTGTCGACTTTAGGTTCTCGCGCTTCGTTATCTTCACCTTCACGATGTCGCCGTCAGCGCTTACCTGGAGGCCCTCGTGCTTCGCGAGCCTGGAGACTATCTGCCTCGAGATCAGCTCGTAGAACGAGAGCTTGGCCTTGTCGAGCGTCAGGGTCAGCGTGCCGGTCCTGAGATCCTCCTCGAAGCCCTTTATCAGGCTTGAGAGCCTCACTTCCTCGAGCGCGCGCCAGGTCTCCCTGACCTTCTCGTACTTTCCGCCTACGCTCTTCTCGAAGTATACGCGCATGGACGGGAAGCGCGGCCTCTTCCTCGCGTCGATGAGCTCTATGAGCCTTGGAAGGCCCTTGGACACTACCATGGATGCCGTGCCGGCGCTGTGGAAGGTCTGGAGCACCATCTGCGTTCCTGGCTCGCCTATCGACTGCGCGGCGATGGTGCCTACAGCCTCGCCCGGTACAACAGCAACATCTTTTTCCGTCATGTCAAACCCTCTCCTTCATCGGATCCTTGCCGTCTCCGCCGTATATGCTCTGTATGAGCGAGCCGCTCGCGTCCTTCGCTGCGAGGTTGTCGTCGACGTAGATGTCCTGCAGCGCGTTTATGAGACGCCTCTGGAGGTAGCCGCTCACCGCAGTGACGAGCGACTTCGACATCGTGGAGTCGCGGGCGCCCATCGCGTGCAGGTAGAAGTCCGTGGGCGTCATGCCCATGAAGAACGATGAATGGACGAAGCCCCTCACGCCGGGATGCCTGTCGCCCTTCCTGAAGTAGGGCAGTATCCTGCCTGCGAAGCCGCGCGAAGGCCTTCCGCCGCGCACCGCCTGCTGGCCGAGGAAGAGGCTTGTTTGCACGAAGTTGACTATGTTGCCCCTTGCCTTTACCATCGCCATGAGCTTTACGTTGTTGGTGGGCTCGACGTGCTTGTTTAGCGCCTTGACCGCAAGCGTCCTTGCGGACTCCAGCTCGGCCATGGTCTCGAGCTCCAGCGTCTGCTTCACAGTGTAGCCCGGCATGCTCTCGAGCTTCTTCTCCCTGTAGTGCTTGAGCAGCTCCTGCACCTTTGATTCCGCCTGCGCTATTATCTGCTCGCCCTCCTTCTCCACGGCGTCGGAGACGTAGTAGTCGCCGATGCCGATGGTCACGCCGTACTTGTACGCGGCCCTGAGCGAGACCTTGGCTATGTTGAGCAGGAACTTGTCTGCGAAGTCTGCGCCGAACCCGTTGAATATCGCAAGTATGAGCGCGCCGTTGCCCTGGCCCACCATCCTCTCGTTTATCACGCCCTCGGCCAGCTCGCCCTTCTTTATCACCACGTGCTGGTCTCCGGACTTGTAGTCGAAGTCCAGCGCCTTCGGGAGCAGCATGGAGAATATGGACTTGCCGCTGTACGTGCCGTTCTTCTCGCGCTTCTCCGGAAGGTCGTATATGCCTGCGTTCGCGAGCATTATCGAGGCCTCTTCCTTGGTGAAGAACGCGCCGTCCTTGGTCAGCAGGTACACGCCGATTATCTCGTCCTCCTCGATGAACATCGTTGGCCTGCCGTCCCTTGCCGAGAGCACGAGGTCCTTGGGCTGCATCAGGTAGCGCGCCTCGGCCTGCGCCTCGAGGGACTGCGGCACGTGCAGGTTCATCTCGTCCCCGTCGAAGTCCGCGTTGTACGGGTACGCTACCGAAACGTGTATGCGTATTGTCCTTCCGGGAAGCACCTTCACCTGGTGCGCCATTATCGAGAGCCTGTGCAGCGTGGGCTGCCTGTTCATGAGCACTGTGTCGCCGTCGATGAGCTGCCTCTCAAGTACGTAGCCAGGGATCAGCTCCTTCAGGAGCTCCTCCCTGTTGGCGTCGACAAGCCTCTTCCTTATGCCCTCCTTGGTTATGAGGTTGATCGCCACGGGGTATTCCTTCCTCTGCAGCAGCTCCTTGGCCTTCTCGATGTTCCACTGGGTCGCGTAGAACGGCACCGTGAGGCCTTCCGCAATCCTCCGCGGCACTCCGACCTGGTTTATCGTAAGGCTCGCATCGCTGCTTATGACTGTCCTGGCCGAGAAGTTGACGCGCTTTCCGCTGAGGTTGTAGCGGAGCCTGCCCTCCTTGCCCTTGAGCCTCTGCGCAAGGGTCTTGAGCGGCCTTGTGCTCCTGTGGCGCGCGACCGGCACGCCCGGAGTCTCGTTGTTGAAGTAGACGGTGACATGGTACTGGAGCAGCTCCCACAGGTCGTCGATTATTATCTGCGGCGCGCCCGCATCTATGTCCTGCTCGAGGCGCTGGTTTATGCGCATTATGTCCACGAGCTTGTGGGTAAGGTCGTCCTCGCTCCTCTCTCCGGTCTCGAGGGTTATCGACGGCCTCACGTTGACCGGCGGCACCAGGAGCGCCGTGAGCACGAACCATTCGGGCCTCGCCGCCTCGGGGTCTATGCCGAGGCTGCGCACGTCATCGTCGGTCACCTTCATGAGCCAGTCGCGTATCTCGTCGGGCTTCATCTTGTTGCCCTCGAGGTAGAAGAACGTTGGCCTTTCCAGCTTGAGCTTGCGCTGCGCTGCGCCGCAGTGCGGGCACTTTTTCGACGACTTGAGCTTCTTGAAGAGCAGGTCCCTGCCTTCCTCTTCTGCGGCGGTGATGTGCTCCTCCTCCTGCTCTATGGTCTTCTTTATTATCGGTCTTATCTCCTGGACCTGCTCCTGCGTGAGCAGAAGCTTGTGGCAGGAGTAGCACGTTGACTGCAGAAGCAGGTAGATGGTCTTTGCGAATTCGGAGTGCACGACAGACCTTACGAGCTCTATGTGGCCGAAGTGGCCGGGGCAGGACTTGACGCGGCCGCCGCACGTCTTGCACTTGAGGCCGGGATCGATGACGCCGAGGCGCTGGTCGACGAGCCCGCCGTCTATCGGGTAGCCGTCCTCGTTATAGGTGTCGGGCACTATGAGCTTTGCCACGCTCATGCGCTTGACCATCTGCGGCGATATCGTAGTAAACCTGATGTGGTCGATTATCTCTGCTTGCATCTACTCACTCTTCAGCTTTATCCTGGGCAGTATGTGCATGGCCTTTATCTCGTCGAGCAGCAGCTTGAACGCGTAGCTTATCTCTATCATGTGCAGGTCGTGTCCGCCGCACGTCAGGCAGACCGACGTGTTCTTGATGTAGTCGAAGTAGCCTATGTCCCCGCACTGGTTGCACACCCACAGCTCGGCCTTGTCGCTCTGGTCAAGCATGCGCTCCTTGAGGAGCAGGCTGGCGCCGTGGCCGACGAGCGCATCGCGCTCCATCTCTCCGAACCTGAGGCCTCCGCGCCTGGGCTTGCCCTCCGTGGGCTGGTGCGTGAGTATCTGCACCGGGCCGCGGCTCCTCACCTGCAGCTTGAGCGCGGTCATGTGCCACAGCCTGTTGTAGTAGACGATGCCAGTGAATATCTGCGTATCGAAGCGCCTGCCGGTCCTGCCGTCGTAGAGCACCTCGTTCCCGAACTTGTCGAAGCCGTGGCGCTGCAGCATGGTCCCGTACTTGTCTATGAGGGACTTGCCGTTGGAAGAGAAAGCGGTACCATCCAGCTCGACCGCATCTAGGGAGGCTGCCTTCGCGCCGAGCATCTCGAGAAGATGGCCGAAGGTCATCCTGCCCGGAATGCCGTGAGGATTGAGCAGCAGGTCGGGCACTATGCCGTCCTTCGTGAACGGCATCTCCTGCTCGTCCACTATAAGCGCGATCACGCCTTTCTGGCCCTGGGTGCTTGCGAACTTGTCGCCCGCCTCGGGTATGCGCGTGCTCCTTATCCTGACCTTTGCGATCTTGGTGGCGCCGGTGGTCTCGCTGACCATCACGCTGTCCACCACGCCCTCCTCGCCCGCGCGCAGAGTTACCGAGTTGTCCCTGCGCTTCTCCTCCGCTATGCCGAAGCTGGTCTGCTCTTCCAGGAACCTCGGCGGCGAGACCTTGCCTATGAGAACGTCGCCCTCCTCGACTGGAAGCTCCTCCTCTATGACGCCGTCCTCGCTGAGCTTGGAGTATGCATGCTCGCCGAGATAGCCGTCGGTCGTAGGAGCCGGCACTGCGAACTTGTCCTTCTGGCTTCCAGGATACCTGCGCTCCTCGTCCGTGTATGTCCTGAAGAACGCGCTCCTGCCAAGGCCCCTGTCGACCGCCGCCTTGTTGAGTATGATCGCGTCCTTCATGCTGTAGCCGTAGTAGGTGCTCATGGCCACGATAAAGTTCTGGCCCGACGCGTGCCTCTCGAGCTTGAGGGTCCTGTACGCAGCGGTGTTGACTATCGGCTTCTGCGGATAGTAAAGGACAAATGCCCTGGGGTCGTAGCGCCTGTTGAAGTTGGTCGCGTAAAGGCCCTGGCTCTGCTTCATGAAGTTGTTTGCAGTGGGATGCCTTCCGATCTGGTCGTACTCCGGGAATGCGCGCACGTTCGCGGTCAGCCCGAGCATCGATACCGGGTCGGCCTCGAGGTGCGTGGTCTCCGGCGTGATGTCCTTCTCGTACAGCGCGACCGCCGCGTCCTCCTCCTCGCCCGCGTCGAGGTACTCTATGATCCCGCGCCTTACGAGGTAGTTGAAGTCTATCTCGTGCTTCTTCAGCTTCTCGAAGAGCTCGGGCGTCAGCTTGCTCGCGCCGCCCTCGACTATGATGTACGGCTTGCGGACCCTGCCGCGGTCAGCGTTGATGCTCACCTCGTTGAGCTTCCTCGCGTATGCAACGTTCATCTCTCCCGAGACTATGCCGCTGCGCCTCGCCTTCCGGACTTCCTGGGCGAAGGCGTTGCCGTCCTTGACGTAGCCTATGTGCCTGCCATCTAGATAAACTGCGCATCTCTCGTCTATAGCATCACTTCTCCAGCAGTTTCATCTCATTGAGCTTGCTCTCCAGCATCGACGGCTCCGCGCCCACCGTGACCTTCGCCATTATCGCGAGGTACTTCGTGAGCCCGACGTCCGTGCCCTCAGGAGTCTCGCTCGGGCATATCTTGCCGATGTGGGTGCCGTGCACGTCCCTTGCCTTGAAGTGCGGGTGCTTCTTCGATAGCGGGGACTTCACCCTGCGGAGATGGGCGAGGGAGCTTACGAAGTTGACGCGGTCGAGCACCTGGGACACGCCGGTCTGGCCGGCGGGCCACGAGCCCGTGCCCATGGCGTACAGCAGCTTCTCGGTGAGCGTGTCGGGATTGATGTTCGTCCTGACCGTGAGGCGCCTGCCGCGGGCAGTCGTCCTCTCGACGTGGTACTTGATGTCCCTCACGAAGAACTTCATCGCGTTGTTGAACAGCTCCTCCATCAGGTCGCCAGCGAGCTTGACGCGCTTGTTGGCATAGTGATCCTTGTCGTCGGACTTCACCCGCTTGAACGCGACCAGCGAGGACCTCTCGGCCATGCGGAGCAGGTAGTAGCCCTTCTCCTTGCGCACCTTGGCTTCGGTGCCGATGTGCGGGAGTATGTAAGTGTCAAGCTGCATCTCGGCGCGCTTGTGCTGGTATTCCTTCGTCTGGTTCGGCGCAGCGAGCCTGCCGAGCTGCATGAGGACGTCGCCGGGCTCCATCTCCTTCGCGGCGCTCATCTCTATGTTGAGGAGCATGTCGTTCCTCGCCTCCGTGTCGCCCATCCCGTCCAGCATCTCCTTGGTTGTGAAGCCGAGCGCCCTGAGCACCAGGACAAGGTCAAGGCCTTTGGATATCGTCGGGAACAGGAGCGTGTATATCCCGTACTCGTCGCGCGTTATGCTGCAACGCGCCCTGAAGCTCAGAGTCGTGGAGAAGACCTTGCTAACTACGCCCTTGCCTTTCTCGACTGTGGTGATTATCCTGTTCGCTGCGAGATCCTCTATCCCGACAAGCACGCGCTCCGTGCCCTTGATTATGAAGTAGCCCCCGGGGTCGTCGGGATCCTCGCCCTCGCTTATGAGCTGCTCCCGCGGCATGTTGTTGCTGTAGCAGAGCTCGCTCTTTACCATCACCGGCAGCTCGCCTATGAACGCCTCGCCCATCGCGTCCTTCTTCTCTATGTCGCTGACTATCGGCACGAAGCTTATGTACATCGGCGCGGCATAGGTGAGATTCCTCGCTATGGCCTCGTTGGGCATTATCTTGCGGCTGGAGCTGTCGGATTCGATGACCATCGGCTGCTCGAGCCGTATGCCCGTGAAGCGTATCTTGAAGTTGCTCACCTCAGGCTCGATGAGGTTGTTCGCCTCTATGATCCTGTTGACTCCGGTGCGCACGAACCTGTTGTAGCTCTCTATCTGCTGCTGCACGATAGAGGTGCTGCTCAAGTACGATTCCAGGATTGCGTGATCTTGCATCTAACCAGGCACTACTATTCGGTAGTATGTGTACTTTCCAGTCGGGTCCTGCCGCGATACCGCGACCACGTTGCCTGGCTTTGCGTTGAGGAGCTTCGCCTGGACGTCGCTGGCAAGGATCTTTGGGAACTTCTCTAGAGGAGTATCAAGCTTCTTGGAAACGGCCTTCGCCGCAGTGTCGCTGAGCAGTTCATGTTTCGGGATAAGGTTTAGGGGCTCCAACCGCTCACCGGCAATCAGGGATGGATTATACTAGCTAGCGAAGCTAGCATTGGGCACTGCTATCTTTTGCGGAGCAAGGAATAAAAGGCTTAGGCACGACAGCATGTAGCCCCTTACAAGAGCGGCAGCGCTTTCCGAGGGAAAGCAGTGCGGTCACTGCGCGGGCATTACATAGTAGCCCGCAGCCTTCTCCCTCGCGACGCGCTTTATGACGCCCTTGTTCACGAGAGAGGTGAGCGCGTTCGCTACCAGGCTCTTCGGCCTGTTGGACTTCTTCGTTATGTCGTCCGCGGTTTTGAGCACGCTGTCCTTTGTGGCCCCAAGCTCTTCCATTGCCTTGAGCACGATCTGCTCTATCGGTGTTATGTCTGCCATTTGACTCACTTCTTAGCTTTAATCTCCTTCCTCTTCGGGCGCATGTAGGTGTAGCCGCACTTCCGGCACTTCTCTGCGCCGGCGCGGTTCCTGGACTTGCACCTCTTGCATATCCAAATCTTCGAAAGAGCGGCATCTGCTATAGGAAACTTCCCCATTTTCATACCTCACTTTAATCCTTATGAACAGGATAGCACTCGGAGAGTGCCTAACGTTTTGAAAGCTCGGCCACTTCCTGGCTCGCTGCGCTCTCTGAGATGCGCTGGTTCATGCCCGCAGCGGAAACGAGCACGACATCGCCGACGTTCTTCACGTTCTTGAAAAGCACACTCTTGTTCTGGAGCATGCGCTTGACCTCCTCCCTGTTGGATGTGCGCCACTCCTCCATAAGTATGCGGATGACCTCCCCCTTCTCAAGGTCGATGATCGCATCACGTACCTCGCCGAGGTACTGACCCGCATCGCTGTAGACGTCCATGTTGTAGAGGTCGCTAATCTTCAAGGAACACACCTTCAGCTATGTTGCTCCGAGAAGCCTTAAATAACTTGCGCCGATTTCCAGGCAGGGAATGAAAACGCTGACGCGCTATTTCCTGCCCCATTGACAAATTCGCAGGAATGGGCAGGAAAACTGTATGAAAGAGCAGTGCTTATATATCTGAAGAGCCGCAGTATATTTCGGTAGAATGGCGCCAGCGGCGGATCTCGTTTCATTTCGCGAGCGGATTCTTACGGCGTTCCTGCACTGGAAGAGGCAATCGCAATGCAGCACACAAATCACGACGGAA
Source organism: Microcaldota archaeon (assembly GCA_964398805.1). Classification (GTDB taxonomy): domain Archaea; phylum Micrarchaeota; class Micrarchaeia; order Micrarchaeales; family Micrarchaeaceae; genus CAISDH01. Next base: position 15,832 of record CAYNNI010000075.1, read on the forward strand.
AAGGGCATGCTGAAAGATGAGTAAATGAACAGGCTCGTGCATACAGCGGCAACTGCCTGTGGCGCGCTGCTAAAGAGCGAAGCAGGAGACAAGGCGCTATCTAGATTCTTTTTCGTCCCGACAGAAGTGGAAATCAGGAGCGCTGCGCTGCGTCTAACTATGAATCCCGACAGGGAGCAGGTTGGTGCGGACCTTGCAAGGCTGGAAAGAAAGGCCGACCGCTTCTCCAGACTAGGGATGATTCAGTACATTGCGGCCTTTCCGGTGACTGTGGGCATGGCAGTGGCCATTAGCACTTTTCATCAGGGCGGGCACGTGGTTGAAGTTATAAAAGCGGGGGCTCTGGGCGTGGGGCTGGCGTACCTCGCACTTGGGGGAGTAGTCCAGAACGGCAAGTCACAGGCCTTCAGGGAGGGCGCGGATGCGGTCAAGGTGCTTCTTAGAAAGCGTGATGAGAATGGCAGAGGATAAACCGGCTACGGTTCTGGTTAGGCGCTTTGGTGATCTCACCCCGCCAGAGCTGGTGGTGCTGCAAAAGCAATACGACAGGTGTGAGCAAGAAAGCGTCTTGAAGATGGACTTGATGCTGCAATAAAGAGGTGTTCTTAATGAAAATAATGACATTCAATATAGCACGTTATGATTTTGATTGGGATACAAGAAAACCAAAGATAATAGACGCTGTTTTGAAAGAAAAACCAGACATTCTTTTCATGCAAGAGGTATTTGATGACCAGCGATATCAAAGCAAGGATGGACAAAATCAAGCTGGACAATTAAATGAATTTTTCAATTACAAAAATATGATGTATGATATTGTAGAACAGACAATAACAGAACATGGTCAAGATGTAAAGCAACTAGTTTTTGATGGGCTATTGTGTCTCACAAATTTGCCAATAATAGAACATAAGATTGTACGCTTGAAAAGAGAGAATGCTGATAAACACTATAGGGCAATTCAAATCATTAAGGTACTTTGGTCAGAAAAAGAGGTTCTATTTTATCATACACACTATTCAAATACAGATGAATGGAGTAAATTACATCTTCAGGATACTAAAGAATATCTGCTGGATAAAAAGGTTTCACCAATTGTTGTTGGCGATCTGAATATATCAAAACCAGAGATTATCAAAGAGGTGCTAGTCGATAAGTTTGAATGCTCTTATGATATTAAACAATATACTTCCTTTCCATCTAAAAATGAGGTATTGGATTACATAGTAATACCAAAAGGACATTACAAATTCGATGATATACGATGCGATTATGATAATTGTTCTGATCATCGATCACTTATCGCTGAAATAAGTATAGTTTAAACGAGAAGTGCGACCGCCGGGATTTGAACCCGGGTCTCGGCCTTTCCTCTTTTGATGAAACTTTTCCTAAAAGTTTCAATGGAGGGGCCGAGTCCTACCAGGCTAGACTACGAT
>CAYNNI010000076.1:0-5055 GCA_964398805.1 Microcaldota archaeon
TTTCCGCCCTAGCTTTCATCCCGCCGCTGAAGCACGTGGGATTTCCCGCTCCTCTGAGTTAAGGAGATGAGGTCGGATTGCGATGAGATGCCGCACTGGTTCCGCTGTAAAGTCGCAGTCCGCGATGGAGTACCTGATGACCTACGGATGGGCGATACTCGTCATCTCTGTTGTCCTTGCGGCGCTTTTCCAGCTCGGCGCGTCTTCAGCGGCGTCCTGTCACCAAGGGCAAGACCTGGATCATGCCAGGTCATTAGGCCGTACGACACGGAAGCGCAGCGTACATCAGTCGCAGGCATGTGCAGCGGGCAGCTGCCACAGTACGTCGCGAGCTTCAACGGTCAGAGCAGCTATGTCGACATCCCTCATTCTTCGATGCTAGGCAATAGCGCCGAGATGAGTTTTTCGTTTTGGGTCGCGAGCTCTGGCGGAGGCGAGGTATTAGCGCAGGCAGCATCTTCTTATGGCGGCGCAAACTATTGGATTAGCATCAGCAACAGCGGAAACGTTGTGCATACAATACGCCAGCCATGGGCATATTATGACTCGCGCATACAGATTCTGTCCAATACCTGGACTCAGATAGTTCTTGAAACGGTCTCAGCCTCGGATCAAGCCAAGCTTATATGTAAATGGCGCTCTCGGGGACGCCCGTTCTATAAGCGGCGCTTCGTTTATCGATATACCGGTAGACCTTCGAATAGGGATGCAGAGCCCTGAAAACGGCGGAGGGGGGCTATTTTAACGGCAACATTGCAAACGTCCAGATCTACAACGCCTCGCTTTCCGCAAGCGAGGTGCGGGGCCTTTACGCTGATGGCATAGGAGGTGTGCCGGTAAGGCCGGATACCCTTGTTGGGTGGTGGCCGCTCAACGGCGACGCGAAGGACTACAGCGGCAACGGCAACAACGGCGCCATCACCGCAGTCACGTACACAAGCGCATGGACCAGCGGCTACACCCTGCACTGACCTCCCAGCCCAGAATAAAAAGTCCCGTCGGGGTGAGTCGAACACCCAACATCCCGGTTTCCGCATGTTGCGGCAAGCAAACTACAGCCAGGCGCTCTGCCATTGAGCTACGACGGGTATTTATACTTTCAAGAATCCGTATATTAAAGGTTTCGATGGGTGCGGCGCCTCGTCGATTATCGGAGAGGAGTGGATGCCTAAGAAAAAGAAAACGATGGAAACGAGCGGGCAGATAGCCAAGGATATCATAAAGAAGCACTCCAAAGCGCCGGTTGCGTTCTACAGGATGAAGGATGTCCTGATAAGGCTGACCTCCAACCTCAGCTTCCTGGACGCCGTGCTGATGATTGCAGCCACCATTGCGGTTTTTCTGGCCGTGCCGTTCTATCCGCTTGCGCTCATGATAGTAATCCTTGCCGTGGTGTTCGCGGCCGCGCTGTACCATCCGTTCCTGGGGCTCGTGCTGGTGCTCGCGCTGGCGATGCCTCCGATAGCATATCAGGCGCCCGCGCTCGCGTGGGCTTACATGATGATCATAAGCGTGTCCCTGATATTCGGCTACATGCATTCGAGGAGCATAGGATTCGCTTACCTGCTTGGCGCGCTCGCCTTCTCGCAGCTCGGTCTGGTGCTTGAGATCCCGGCGTTTCTCGTCGCGATACTTGTGATAGGCTACAAGCGCGGCACAGTGATAACCGCGGCTGTGATTCTTGGCGTTGTGATGCTCTCGGGCGCGACAGGGGTGCAGAACACGGCGTACATAGTATACAACGCCACCCGCGCCCACTCGAGCATCGCAAACAGCAGCATGCTGCAGTACGTCATCCCCGGGAAGCAGGGCCTCAGCCTGGAGCAGTTCGCTGGCGGCGTGCGCAGCGCGTTCGCCAGTTTCACGAGCGGGCCTGTTGTCGGCAGCGTCTCGTACACGCTGGAGCTGCTCGTGCGTTCGCTCGCGACCGAGCCCGAGCGCTATGCGCTGCAGCTTCTAGGCCTTGCAGGAATCGTAGTCGCAGTGGACTGGCTGGCAGTCAACAGCAGGTCCAAGTACAAGGGCACACGGGCAGTGATGGCAGGCATGGGATACCCGCTGCTTTACTTTGCCGTGAGCATTTTCTACCACGACCCCGTGGATTACGTGCTGCCTATCGCGGGCTTCGCGGTCGCGTTTGCGTTCGTCTACTTGCTTGAGTTCTGCAACATAGGCATCGTCAAGGCGCTGGAGGTAAGGAAGCAGGACATAAGGATGAAGTTCGGCGAGGCGTTTGAGGACCTCAGGTCCGACAACGTTTCTGAGACGTTCGCAAGCATAGGCAACTACGACGCTACAAAGAAGGAGCTGAACGACGCGATAATAGCTCCGCTTGAGCAGCGGGGGATCGCAAGGGCATACAATGTCAACCCCGCGAAGGGCATACTCCTGTTCGGGCCGCCTGGCACAGGAAAGACGATGATGATGCGCGCGCTCGCGAACGAGATACGTGCGGGGTTCTTCCTTGTCAAGGCCTCGAACCTCGTATCGGCTTTCACGGGCGAGACGGAAAAGATGATATCGAACGTGTTCGCCGTCGCGAAGAAGAATTCGCCCAGCGTCCTGTTCTTCGACGAGATAGACGCTGTAGCTAAGAGCAGGGACTTCACGGACACGGACGAGGTGCACAAGCAGGCGCTGTCCCAGCTCCTGATGGAGCTTGATGGCTTCCAGAGCTCTGCGGGCGTTATAGTCGTGGGCGCGACCAACATGCCCCAGCTGCTCGACCCGGCGCTGACGCGCCCCGGCAGACTGGACAAGCTCGTTTACATGCCGCTGCCGGATTTCAACGGCAGGAAGAAGATATTCCAGCTGTATCTCAAGGGGCTCCCGCTTGGGGACTCTGTCAACGTGGACGATCTTGCAGAGAAGACCGAGCGCTATTCCGGCGCGGACATAAAGGGGGTTTGCTCGGGCGTCTCGCAGATGGTCTCTATGGAGGCCACAGAGCAGCACCACGTGCTCGAGATATGCCAGGAGGACATCCTCGGCGTCATAAAGTCCATGAAGCCCTCAACGTCGCTGGCGCAGCTCGAGGCCTACAACAAGTTCAAGATAGACTTCGAAAGGAGGCTGTTCTCCGAGGGCAACGTTGAAAAGGTTAAAAAGACGGGCCTTGACGATGTCGTGGGGCTAGATGACGTCAAGAAGTCCATAGTCGAGGCGATAGAGATACCGCTGATGCATCCCGAGCTGATAAAGAAGTACGACATAAAGGTCATAAACGGCATACTCCTGTTTGGGCCGCCTGGCACGGGAAAGACGATGGTGATGCGCGCGGTGGCGAACGACATGAAGGGCGTCACCATACTGGAGATAAGCGGGGTGGAGCTCTCGACGGCCAGGGCGGACAGCGCCGTAGCGTCGCTCAGGGAAATATTCAACCGGGCAAGGGAGAACGTGCCCTCGATAATATTCATAGACGAGATAGACACAGTGGTGCCGAAGAGGGCCGGCGCCAGCGAGGCGGCCGCGCAGATTACTGGCGCGCTGCTCGAGGAGATGGACGGCATAAAGAAGTACAACGGCATACTGGTCATGGCTGCGACCAACAGGCCGGACGAGGTGGACCCCGCCATAATGCGCCCGGGCAGGTTCGACAAGGTGACATTCATAAGGCCTCCGAACGCGGAGGAACGGGCTCGGATGTTCGAGATGTACATAAAGAGCGCCCCGATAAGCAAAGACCTGGACCTGAAGAAGCTGGGTGATGAAACGAAGGGGTTCACCGGCGCGGACATAGCAAACGTGTGCAGGCAGGCGAAGATAAAGGCGCTCGAGGCCAGCGTAAAGACGGGAGAGGAGGTACGGATATCGACGGCTGACCTCGAGTCGATAATATTCCTGATTAGGCCTAGCGCCCCTGACGAAGCGCTGAGCAGGTATCTGGCATTCATGGCGAAGTACGGCGAGCGCTAGCCGGATCCCCGCAGCCTGGCAGCGAAGCTTCTGCTCGAGAGCACCCTCGAAAGGTTGTTAGCGTAAATCTCCACCTGCCCGTTCCTCATGCGCGTGCTGCAGAACTCTATCTTTACGAAGTCGTTTGCGTGAAGTTTCGCGGCGGCCAGCGCGGATGACTCCCACATGGACACGTTTATAGTGCTGCCGAGGTCGCTCAGCACGCAGTCGGTCACGGGTATCGCGCTGTTTCCGGAAAGCGCGCTGACATGGCGTATCGGAGACAGCTCAACGACCTTGCCCACCACGTCGATGTTCTTCATACCTTCGGTGAGCACGGAATAGTCGATTACGCTTTCCTGCGTGGAGGACGCAATCTTCCTTATTGCGGTGCTCCTGCCGTCCTTGAGTTCGCCGTTCTGGATGTCTACGAATGCGCTCCTCGCCAGCATCGTGTCTCCGCGCTCGAAAGCAGCTATGTCCATGAACTCCGAGAGCTTGCCGTGGAGGTTCAGCCTGACGGTGAAGCCCTCGGCGCCCAGTGCGACGCTTCTCCTCTCAGTCTGCACGCCCAGGGACTGGGAAACGATAGGATTGAATATCCTGTAGATGATGTCGCGGATGTTGACGATGAAGATGCCGGAGCTGGGCTCGACGCGCTGCTGCCTCCGGTTCATCCCTATGAATTCCAGAAGGCCTACGGCGTTGGTTACGTCGCTTTGCGCCTGTGATGAGAAACTTTCGAGCAGCTTCTTCGCCTGCTCGTGCGTTATCATGCCGGAATAGCCCTCGATTACGTCGTCGACGCCAGGCATCGTAGATAAATGCCCGTATAGACTTTAACCTCTTTTGCTTGTGTCACTTGCGCTAGGAACCTGGCAAATTTTAAACCTTCTTATCGGACATGAACCCGAACGCAGGCTCTCTTTTCTCTTCGTCCGTAAATTCCTGCGTCCAGGCGAGAACATGAAAATAGAGAACCAAATAGATAAAATACGAGAGGTATATGCGGGTGCGCGGGTTGTCGTGCAACAATATGGCCGCACTAGTAAATTCGCGAAACATGTCGTCGCATCCGTGATAAAGCAGATAGTTGGACTCACGGTTGAAATCCTAGCGGCATATGTTGGGACGCAGGAGGTGGGGCCGGTCCTTGGT
>CAYNNI010000077.1:0-5266 GCA_964398805.1 Microcaldota archaeon
GCTGAAGACCGTCACGCCGTTGTAACCCGCTGCGCAGTAGACGTAGCCGTTGTACATCGTGCAGCTAGACAGATAGATGCTGAGCGGATAGGCGGTTGTCGCGGTCCACGCGCCTACGCCGGTGCTCGACAGCGCTGCGTAGAAGGCCGCGCTGGTGACGGCACCGCCATAGATGCCGCCGATGCAGTAGATGTAGCCGCTGTACGAAACGCACCCGTGGTAGTACACCGTGTTCGGATAAGAAGTTCCGGCAGTCCATGCTCCTACGCCGGTGCTGGATATTGCGGCGTAGTATACGTTACTAACCGCGGCGCCCCCAACGCAATAGTAATAGCCATTGTATGTTGCGCAGCTTGCAGCGTACACTGCCAGGGGATACGAGGTTCCGGCAGACCACGGACCCACGCCCGTTGCGGAGAGCGGGGCGAAGTAGACATTGTTGTATGTCGAGGCGCCGGTTCCGTCCATGCAGTAGATGTACGGCACGCTGGTCGAGGTCGTGGAGGTGGATGTGGTCGAGGTCGTGGAGGTGGATGTGCTGGTCGTTGAGGTGGATGTGGTCGAGGTCGTGGAGGTGGACTGGAAGGATACCGTGACTGTGTTGCTGGCAGTACCGAATCTTGCCGTAACCAACACGGTGTTGGAGCCGGCTCCGCTGCCGCCCCAGACGTAGCTGAGGGCGTTGCCTGTGGTGTTCGTTGTCGTTGTGGCTGGCTGGATATAGAAGATGGGGTTGTTCACGGAAAAGCTGACCGTCGCGCCTGCCAGCGGGAAGCCTGAAAGCTTGACCGTTGCGTAGAGCGGATCCTGCGAAGATCCTGTGTTCTGCGTGGCGTTCCTCGCGGAGACCGATATGAAGTATGCAGATGCCGCAGCGGGCACGGGCTCAGCATGGGTGGTGAAAGTGCCGGTATAGGTCTGGACAGGGACGCCGACGCAGCTCTTGGTCGTGACGTAGTTGTTGACCAGGCCGCAGTACGTCGCGTTCAGGTACATGGACCCGCTGGCAAGGACGCCCAGGGGCACGTTCACGGACAGGGCGTTGGTGGCGCAGATCATTGTGCCTCCGGAAAGCACGAAGCTCGGGGTGCACGGAAATGTTGTCGTGTTCTTGTTGTTGATGCTGACGTAGACCACTGGCGTGTTTATCGGGAAGGGCTGGGAGTTGATGAGGTAAAGCGAAAGGGTGGTCACCTTCGTGATGGAGTTGGTGCCGAGGACTATGTCGCTGCAGGTTATTCCGCTTGCGAACGAGCACGTGCCCGGGATTGACGAGAGCGGAAAGGTCGAGTAAGCGTAGACGAGCGCAACGACAATGGTGACTATCAGTATCGCCCAACCGTAGGTGGTGAGGAACTCTATCGCGGACTGCGCGGTTCTTTTGGATTCGCGGCAGCCTCGGCGTCTTGGGGAGGGCACACTATCAGTTCATAGATGCTGTGAAAGTCTTAAAGGCTTGCGTAGCCTACTGCGCGCCGCGCTTCTGCATGGACGCGTTGACCAGCCCGAGGAAAAGCGGCGCCGGATCCAGCGGCCTGGACTTGAACTCCGGATGCGACTGCGTCGCCACGAAGAACGGGTGGTCGCGCAGCTCGAGGAACTCCATGAGCTTGCCGTCAGGCGACCGGCCTGAGAAGACCATTCCGCCTTTCTCCAGCGCAGGTATGTATTTGGCGTTGACCTCGTACCTATGCCTGTGCCTTTCCGAGATCTGCTCGCGGCCGTAAAGGCGCCTCACTAGCGTATCCGGGGCGAGGACTGCCTGGTACGCGCCGCGCCTCATGGTTCCGCCGTATCTGGACTGCTGCACTACATCCACCTGCTCGGGAATGAGATCTATGACCGGGCATGCGGCGTCGGCGTCGAATTCGGTCGAGCCCGCATCGGACAGGTTGCATACGTTGCGCGAGAATTCCACAACGGCAAGCTGCATGCCAAGGCACAGGCCGAGAAAAGGCAGCTTGTTTTCCCTTGCGTGCTTTATCGCGGCGATCTTGCCCTCCACGCCGCGCCTTCCGAACCCGCCAGGGACGATCAGGCCGTCTACGTCTTTCAGCGCGTCGCCTACAACAAGCTTCCCGTCCTCGATGTCTGTGGACTCTATCCATTTGATGCGGGCATGCGCGCCGGCATAAGGGGCGGAATTCTCTAGCGCCTTCGCTATGCTAAGGTATGAATCGTGCACGTGCGTGTACTTGCCCACTACGCCTATCGTGACCTCCTTGCCCGCTGACCTGGCCTTGCGCGCGAACTCGGCCCAGCGCTCGAAGCCTGAGCCGTCGCCCGGCTTTGGCGCCAGCTTCAGCACGTCGAACACCGCGCGGTCCATCCCGGCCTCGCGAAGCATCAGGGGTATGTCGTACACCGTGCTTAGATCCCAAAGGTTGTATATCCTGCTTACGTCGACGTCCGCGGCAAGGCTTATCTTCTGCTTCACGCCCATGCCTATCTGGTTCTCCGACCTGCACACTATGAGATCTGGCCTTATGCCCTGCTCCAACAGCAGCCTGACGCCGAGCTGCGCGGGCTTGCTCTTGGACTCGCCCAGCAAGCGGGGCTCGAGTATGTACGTGACGTTGACTGCGCAGAAGTTGGCGTCGCCCTCCTCGTGCTTGAGCTCGCGCATTGCCTCTATGAAGTATGCGTTCTCCAGGTCGCCGATCGTGCCGCCGACCTCCACGAGCACTATGTCGGCGCCGGACTCCATCGCAAGCTCGCGGAGGAAGCGCTTTATCTCCCCGGTGACATGAGGTATGAACTGCACATCCCTGCCCATGTAGCCGCCTGCGCGCTCCTTGTCCACTATGCCTTTGAACACCTTGCCTGCTGTCAGGTAGTTGGAGCTGGACAGGCTCTTGTTAAGGCTGCGCTCGTAGCTGCCCAGGTCAAGGTCGCACTCGGTGCCGTCGTCGAGCACGAAGACCTCGCCGTGCCTGTAGGGGTTGAGCGTCCCGGCATCGTAATTGAGGTAGCCGTCGAACTTTATCGGCGCGACGTTGAAGCCGTGGCAGCTCAGCAGCGTCCCCAGGCTGCTGGAGAAAGTGCCCTTGCCCACGCCGGACATCACGCTGCCTATCACTATGACGTACTTCGCCTTGCCGACCTCGTAGTTTTCCGGCACGGAGAGAAAGAACTCGGCTTCCACCGACTTCTCCGAGAGTGAAGCGGCAGCCATGAACACAAATGGAGCACAAAGTTAATATACTGCTATTAGGCTTTTTAGCGAGTCTTGGAGACGCTCCATCGACGCCTTAAGGTCTTCCGCGTTGAGAACGAGCACCTGCTCGCCCTCGAAGTAGCGCTGGTAGAACGCGTGAGCGCGGGCATTGGTGAACACCGCGACGAGCGCGTAGTCGCGCTTCCTCGACTTTATCATCGTGGCGCTTTCGCGGAGCCGCTTCGCCCCCGTCTCGTATTCCAGCGCGATCCTCTTGCCTCCGGAAAGCACGACTATGTCTGGCCCGCGAGAGTTGTCCATGACGTAGTTGCGTATTCCCAGCGAACCCAGCATCGAGTGCATCTTCGCTACATAGACCTCGTGCTCTATTCCGGGTGACTTCCTGTGCGGCATGATCCACGTCTCGTCATTTCCGTCGCACCTGACATCCAGCCTGTCGAGCGTGCGATCCGAGACTGCGCTGTCGAGGTCCTGCGTGGAGAAACGCTTCGCTAGTTCGCCGTACTGCTGTGGCTGCTTTGAGACGGAGCGCAGGCTGCCTTCCTTGCCTGGAAGGCTGGATCGGTGCATCGCGGCTGCGCCCAGCCGCTCCTCCAGATCTTGCATGCTTGGCGTCCTGACCACCATGGGATCGCGCATGCCGCAGCTCAGCACCACCGCCTCGTGCTGCCGCAGCGAACGCAGCCTCTCCCTGATGGCATCGGCGCGCAGGGGGTCGCCGCCGGAGAGGAGCCTCGTGACATAGCCCGCCTCGGAGGGCTCGCGGGAATAGAACGCGACGATGCTGGAGGCGTTGGCGATTATCTGCCTGTCCAGGCCGCTCGCGGCGTGGGTGACTATTATGATGCCGAAGCCGTATTTCCTGCCCTCTTCGATAAGGCCGCGTATCACCGCGCTGCTGGAGGCGCCTGCGCCGGTCAGGAACTGGACCTCGTCTATCGCGATGTACGTGCTGAGCCCCCGCTCCCTTGTGCTCGCGTGCATCTGGAGGTAGAGCCGGCGCAGGAGCTCGCCTATGTATATGACCTGGGCCTCTCTGCTCTTCATCCCGGACAGCGAGAAAGACGTTATTCCGCGGCCTATGGACTCCGAGCTTATCTCGCCCGCGGAGAACGCTGTGGTGTTGAGCAGGGAGAGCCTGTCCTGCAGGTGAAGTAGCGCGTTCCTCTCGCCTACGCTCTTCGCGTTGCGCACGAAAACCTGCAACTCTGAAAGGAGGTCTCGTATCGTGGGCGTCCTGTCAAGAGACGTGGCTGACCTGCCCTGGGCGCCCGACTTCCGGTACGTGTACCAGAGGCACTGGCTCAGCTTCGTGGCCTGTATGTAGCCCAGCGAGTACACGCTCCTGAAGAGGTGGGTGAGCTCGGAGATGCGCTCAGACACGCTCGCGCCCGCAAGCTCCAGGAGGTTTATGCCGGAGTAGCGCGCATCGTGGGCAGTCCCGCCGAGCGCGCGCACAAGCCCCTCGTGCTCATTCTGAGCGTCGAAGACGATGCAGGGTATGCGCGCCGATGCGAGATCTGCAAGCATGTGCTTGAACAGAGAGCTCTTGCCGAACCCGCTCATGCCGGCTATGACTATGTGCGGATTCGGCTCCGTACTCGGCCTTATGCACAGCCTGGAGCGCACGCGCTTCCAGGCAAAGCCAGGGATGCTGGCAGCGCTGACGCCCGCGGGGGAGTTCCTGAAGAAAAGCCTGCCGCAGGGCCGCAACACCGAGAGGGCATCGCCCACATAAAGTCCCGGCGCTGCCGGGCGCCGCCGCAGAAATATCGAGCCTAGTCTTTCTAAAAAATCCATCATATCGCCTCGGAAGAGCAACTGCTTTAAAAGGAAGGCAGCCATACTACAATGCCAGGGTGGCGGAATCTGGTAACGCGTACGCCTGGAGATGATACCTGCAAGCGTATGGCTCTTTGAGCCTCCTGGGTTCAAAAGCATTATGCTGAATATCCCAGCCCTGGCGTGGTGTTTTGATGGCTGAACAAAAAAAACAAGTGCGCAATGATTCGAGGAATGCCGAAGGAAAAGAGACGAGCATTGTCAGAATAGCAGGAAAGGACGTGAGCGGCAGCTACAGCATAGAGA
>CAYNNI010000078.1:0-8923 GCA_964398805.1 Microcaldota archaeon
ATTTTGTATGGTGTTCGAAGTATCGGAGAAAGGTATTGGTGGGCAGACGGGAAGTAACGCTTGGGGAGAGGTATGGGAAATACGTCGCTGAACCAAGAAGCCCACACCCTTCAGGGGTGGGAGTATGTCACAGCAAACCAATGCGCGTGATGATTGAGGTAATCGCTGAGCAATTGCTATGAAGATAGGTAGGCGGGCTGAACCCACAACTAACCGCCGCGGATTGCCGAAATGCCATACGATAATGTTGTATTCCAGGTGCTTCACTGAGCGTACTTAGCGAGCTCCACAAGAGCAGCATCAGCATCTCGGACATCTCCTCGCAGTACTGGTGCGAGCGCCAGATGGAATTCAACTACAGGTACGGAAGGCGCATAACGGAAGAGATAAAGGGCGGGCGCCTCATACACGAGGAGCTCGAGGAGGAGACGAATGTACCTGTGGTGCTGCAGCCGAAGAACTACGCCGACGCGCTCTACAAGAACCTCTACCAGAGCCATGTAGCGCTTGCTGCCCTGAAGAAGAACGGCAGGACCCGGGAGGTGCAGATCTACGGCTCGTTATCCGGCTACAAGCTCGTCGGCAAGATAGACGAGCTGCGCCAGGATGACGGAATGACTACGGTGAGCGAGGACAAGACTCGCGCGACGCCGAAGATACCTTCCGAGTCGCAGATGCTCACCCACAAGATACAGGTGCTCATGTATCGGCAGCTCCTCGGCGACGCCGCCGCGGGGCGATACACCGCCGAGAACTTCAGGAGGGCGTACGGCGCATCCCTCCTCCGCATAACCGAGGAGTTCAGGCACCAGCTCGACGCGCTCGGCATAGCCGCGGGTTCGCAGACCATAAACGCAGCGGCCGATGCGTACTTCAAGGACCTCTCATCGCTCAGGATCAGCGACACGCTACAGCTCAGGTACATCGACCAGTTCACAGGCCGCGAGATAAAGCTATATAAGTTTCAATACAGCAACGAGGAAGTGCAGAACATAGTAGTGCACATAATGAAGTACTGGAACGGCGAGCGCGAGCCGCTGCCCGTGCCTGAAGAAGAGAAATGGAAGTGCAACTACTGCGTGTTCTTCGGAAAGGAGTGCAAGGTATGGTGGTCCCAGAAGGCGCTTTGATGCCGAGCAAGGAGCAGTTCCGCGTGCAGTTCTCGAAGGAGCCGGGCAAGTACTACTCGGTAGGGCTATTCAAGGAAGAGGGCTTCGAAAGGCGCCGCTGCGCCCTGTGCGGCAAGTACTTCTGGAGCGCCGACCCGTCGAGGAAGCTTTGCGGCGACCCGTCGCACGAGCCTTACTCCTTCATGAAGGCAAGGACGAAAGAGGTCTCTTACGCAGGCTTCTGGCGCGGCTTCGCCAACTTCTTCAAGAAGGAAGGCCATGCGATAGTGGACAGCTACCCCGTGGTAAGCAGGTGGCGCCAGGACCTTTACTTCACCATAGCGGGCATACAGGACTTCCAGCGCATAGAGCGGGGCCGCATAAGCTTCGAGTACCCTGCAAACCCTCTCATGGTACCGCAGATGTGCCTGCGCTTCAACGACATAGCGAACGTGGGCGTGAGCGGCCGGCATTTCACCGCGTTCATGATGGCGAACCAGACCTCGTTCAACTACCCGAAGGAGGGCTACTGGCGCGACCGCACGATCGAGCTCAACTACAAGCTCCTGACGGGGCTCCTCGGCATCAAGAAGGAGGCGCTCACGTACATAGAGGACGTCTGGGCGATGGGCGACTTCTCGGAGTTCGGGCCCTGCATAGAGGGCTTCGCGAACGGGCTCGAGCTCGTGAACAGCGTCTTCACGCAGTTCGAGTACTCAAACGGCAAGATGAAGGAGCTAGAAGGCAAGGTCGTCGACGTAGGCTGGGGGTTCGAGCGCCTGCTCTGGTACGACGCGGGGACGCAGAGCGCGTACGACGCGGTATTCAGGGGCCCGCTGGAATACATATACAAGAGCTCAGGGCTTAGGCCGAACGTGCAGCTCTACTCGAGGGTCGCGGGCAAGCTGAGCGCGATAGACATGAACGAGTCCGCAAGCTCGACCGGAGCGGAGGCGCGCATACTGCAAAGCGCGGGCATAGATGAGAAGCAGTACAAGGCAGAGATAAGGCCCCTGCAGGCCTCGTACGCAATAGCGGACCACGCGCGCACGCTGCTCTTCGCGATAAACGACGGCGCGCTGCCGAGCAACGTCGGCGGCGGCTACAACCTGCGCATACTCCTGAGGAGGATGTTCGATTTCGTTTCGGAATACGGCATGGACGTGGACCTGATCAGGCTGATGGAGCTCCACGCCCGCGAGCTCCCCGGAATATACCCCAGGATCGGCGAAAGCATGGAAACCGTGAAGGCAGTGCTAGAGATAGAGAAGCGGCGCTACGAGAGCACCAAGAGCGCAGCCGCAAGGATCGTGAGCACGCTCATAGAGAGGAACGAGCCGCTCACAACAGAGCGGATGAAGACGCTTTACGAGAGCAACGGAATAACTCCAGAATTCATAGAGGCCGTTGCAAAGGAGAAGCACGCCAGGATAGACGTGCCTGAGGAATCTTACGCGAAGCTGATGAAGAGCGATTTCGTCGAGAAGAAGAAAGAGGACAAGGCCCTAGGCATCGACACCGCGGGACTGCCCCTAACGGAGAAGCTCTACTACAAGGGCGCATACGATGCAAGCGCGAGGGTGCTCCGCTGCTCCGGGAACCTCGTGGTCCTGGACAAGACGCCGTTCTATCCCGAGGGCGGAGGCCAGGAGACCGACCGCGGCGCCATAGACGACATGCCTGTCAGCGGCGCCCAGGCGATTAACGGCGTGATAGTGCATGTGCTGGCGAAAAGTCCTGGCTTCAAGGCAGGCGCCGCAGTGAAATGCAAAGTCGACCGCGAAAGGCGGATGCGGCTGATGGCGCACCACACCGCTACACACCTGGTCAGCGCAGCGTGCAGGAGCATACTCGGCAAGCACGCATGGCAGGAGGGCGCGAAGAAGGCCGTGGGCAAGGCGCACATCGACATAGCGCATTACGACAAGCTCACCCAGGAGCAGGTACAAGAGATAGAAGACCGAGCCAACTCGTACATAACCCACGGAATACGCGTCTCCGTGCAGGAGCTGGAAAGGAGCGAGGCGGAGCGCAAGTTCGGCTTTGCGATATACCAGGGCCATGGCGTCCCCTCGAGCAGGCTTAGGATAGTGGAGGTGCGCGACGCGGAGGGCAACCTCATAGACGCGGAGGCGTGCGGGGGCCTTCATCTCGCGGGCTGCGAGTCCGGAATAGGGCTCATCAAGATCATCGGCTCGTACCACATACACGATGGGATAAACCGCCTGGAGTTCGTGGCGGGCCATGCCGCAGTCGACAACATAAACGCGGTCAACGCGGGCATAGACTCGCTCGCGCGCGCTGCAGGCGTTGACAGAGGCAAATTGCACGAGGGCCTGCAGGCAAGGCTGAAGGAGCTGCAGGAATACCGCGATAAGCTGGAGCACGCCCAGGACGAACTCCTGGAATACATAGTCGCAGACCTTCTTGCAGAAGGCAAGGGCAATGCGATTACGAAGCTGATCGACCACGACAGGAAGATGCTGCGGCAGATAGCCACGCAGTTCGTGGAGGCGCGCCCGGGCAGCACGCTGCTGCTCTACAACTCCTCGAATGAGGTGGTGTGCATATCAGGCAACAAAACCAGGAGCGCGCTCGACACTGTAATGGAATATGCAAAAGGCAAAGGGCTGGAGTTCCGCGGCGGAGGCAGCGAGCGCATAGCCGAGGGAAGGCTCGCAGGCAAGGTGTGATTCCTTGAGCATTTATTCTATCATCATCTACCCGGTAATCTACATACTGCCGGCTTATGTAGCTAACGGCGCGCCTGTGCTTTTCGGCGGCGGCAGGCCGCTCGATTCCGGAAGGAAGCTTCATGGCACGCGCATATTCGGGGACAACAAGACGATATCCGGCACGACCTCGATGCTCGTCGCGGGGCTGATAACGGGTGCGGTTGAGTATGCATTCCTGCCTTACATGCTTGCAGTATCTGTGCTTCTTTCCCTTGGTGCCATTGCAGGGGACCTTCTCGGCAGCTTCATAAAGCGGCGAATAGGCCACGCATCAGGCGCAAGCTTTCCTATAATGGACCAGTACGGCTTCTTTGTCGTGGCGCTGCTTTTTGCAGCACCTCTGGGCCACATGCCGAGCGCGTACGGGCTGCTGTTCCTTTTCCTGCTTACCGGCGCGATGCACGTGTTCACGAACGCCGCGGCTCACAGGCTGAAGCTGAAGAAGGTTCCTTGGTAGCGCCTACTTGAGCAGTGCCGCTATGCGGTCCACCGCGTTTAGGAATTCGTCGCTTCTCTTGTTGCGCGGCCTCTTGAGGTCGATGCGCTTTATGTCCTTCACCCTGGAAGGCTTGTTCGAAAGAACCACGACGTAGTCCGAGAGCTCCACGGCCTCCTCGACGTTGTGCGTCACCATGATTATCGAGCTCACGGCTATCCTCTTCGTGCGAAGCATTCTCGAGACCTCAGACCTGAGCGCGCCCGCTGTCAGCTCGTCGAGCGAGCTGAACGGCTCGTCCATGAGGAGCACCTTGGGCTCGGATGCGATTGCCCTTGCGAGACCGACGCGCTGCTTCATCCCGCCGCTCAGCACGTTCGGGTAAGAGCTCTCGAAGCCTGCAAGTCCGAAGCCATCAAGCAGGCGCATCGCCCTGCTTGTCTTCTCCCTGTCGCCCATCCTTAGAGCGGAGAGGCCCAGCTTCACGTTGTCTATGTTGCTCAGCCATGGCAGCAGGCCGAAATCCTGGAACACGAAGGATATCTCGTTGATGGGCTTGGTTATCTCCCTGCCCTTGTACAGGATGCTGCCGCTTGTCGGCTTGATAAGCCCCGCGATTATTCTCAGGAGCGTGCTCTTGCCGCATCCCGACGGGCCTATGACCGAGATGAACTTCTCCTCCTTGGCCTCGAATGAGATGCGGTCTATTATGACCGCGTCGCCTACCCTGTAGCTAACCTTATCAACGCTTATCACATCCATGCGATCATCTGTAGACCCTCGGTATCCTGTCGTAGAGCCTGTGCCAGACGAGCCTGTTTATGAGCAGTATCAGGATTGTAAGGTTTATTAGTGCTAGCGCCATCAGGCCGAGGTTTCCTGCCTGGAGCGCGGTGTCGAGGAGCACGCCGATGCCCGTATGAACAGAGGTTATCACCGTGCCCGCGCTCACTGCCGATGAGGTGAAGTACTCCCCTACAATGGACGCGTTCCATTCCGCGGCTACCGCGGTGATGCCCCCTGTTATCAGGCCCGGGACTATCGCCCTCATGTATATGCTCTTCCACGCGTTTATGCCCCTCACGTGGAATATATCCCTCACCTCGAACATTGTGCTGTGTATGCTGCTCCTGTCTGCGAGGATCCCGAAGAGCATGTACCATATCGCGCTGAAGAAGAATATCGCGAGCGCCACCAGCTCGCTGTGGAACGGCATGCCCCTGAGCGAGCTCACTATGAGCGGCAGCATCATCGTCGCGGGTATCGACGCCATGACCTGGAAGAGCAGGAGATACCTCTCCGCGTGCCTCGACATGAACAGCAAGTACACGCTCAGCGGCACAGCCACGAGGACCACGACCGCGAACATTGACCACACCCTTACAAATGATGCCCCCAGCGAAACAAGGACCAGCTGCTCATAACTTACCAACCCGGCGCCTATCCCAGTGCTGATTGCCCACGCCAACGCCGCGATTATGATTATTGCCGCGCCCAGCGCGACGAGCAGCGCCTCCCGCTTTCCTGCATTAGGTGCTGCTGCCGCAGGCATGCGGCCGGGTGCTGCGCCGGCATAGGCAGCTATCACGTGCTTCGGCCTGACCTTTATCTGGAGCCTCGGCCTCCTGACAAGGTGCTCTATCGCGTCCATCTCCATGCTCAGAACGGTCCTCTTCGCATTCTTCGCCTTGACCACGTGCTCCTCGTTGAACCTATTGAAGTGCCTTCGCAGCGGCGCAAATATCAGGAACCTCGTGAGCACTACGAACACTATGAACACCGCGATTCCCATCGCATACTGCGCGGTATTCCCAGACAGGGCCAGCGAGGTTAGCTCCACTCCTATGCCGTGCTTAACGCTATACACCGCGCTTCCTGTAGAGAAAATCTCACTTGTGACAAGGTAGAACAGGCCGACCGCCCACGAGAGCACCGATTGGTCGAGCACTCTCGGCATAGCCGCGGGCACGTACATCTTCCTCAGCCTTTCGAAGGCGCCCATGCTGTAAAGCGATGCCACCTCGATGACCTCGCCGGGCAGCGCCTTGACCGCCTCGTACGCTCCGAACGCTATGTTCCACAGCATGTTCACTATTATCAGGAACACTACCGCGAAGTTTATGCCCGCATACCCGGGCACCGCTGCCACTATGACATATACCACGAATGGGAAGAACGCGAGTATCGGCAGGGTCTGCAGGACGTCGAAAAGGGGTATTAGAATGCGCTCCGCTCTGCCGGAGACCGCTGCGTATATCCCCAGGAACAATCCGAGCACAATCGACAGGGAAAGCGCGGCCAGGAGCCTGACCCACGTGTAAGCCGTGTCCGTGAGCAGGGTTGCCAGAAGCCCGAGCAGCGCCATGCGCTTACTGCTCTGGAAACGCTTTTAGCTCTGCGCCGGAATCGCCTGCAAAGCTCCCTGCCGCATGCCTACGGGCGGTTTCAGTACTGATTCTCGAGCCTGCCCGAATCGGCAAGCGGCTTATGCGCCTTCACAAACCTCATCACCGTAGTTTTCATACGGTTATCGTAGCGCTCTAGGCTCTTCCGGAGCGCGTTCACGCTAATCCCTCTCAGAACGCCCGCATAATCCTGAAGCGAGAGCCTCCGCTTATAATAGAACAGGTCTATCAGCGTTTTCTCCGGAGTCGATACCGGGACGGCGAGGTCCCCGTATTTCATATCCTCGAAGCCAAAATAGTATCTTTTGGGTATGTGGTGGAGCATGATGCTGCTCGCCCCGCCGTATATTCTCACGAAGGACCTTCTTACGGCGCGCGTGGTCATCACCTCCATTTTTACCTGGTCGTCTATCAGGTCCCTTATCATCAATGCCGCCAACCCCCCATAGTAAAACGGAGTGAAGGCGAATCCCGCCAGCTCATCGCGCTTCTGAAGGCTGAAGACCCCCTTTGTTACTGCGTATATCCTGCCGCTCTTCGCCATCCGGGAGACAGTGACCTGGATGGTCTTATCCGAGACCCCCTTGTGCCTGTCCGACATCGCCATACGGATGTCGCTGAACGTGAAGGTCCTGAAGCCCTTGAAAGCGTCCACTATCTCATTCGCCATCGGCGTCCAACCACCTTTTCAGGATATCCAACATTTCCTTAAAATCAGGAGCAACTCCTCCCAGAAGCAACTGCCGGAGCGCCCTTCCGTCCTTCGGCGGTCGCTCCCGTATACTCTCTGCGAACTCCCTCATTTCATCGCGCATGCTCTTTGTCGGCTTCCCTATCTTGTCCTTTAGGATGATCATGTCGTACAGGTCCTGCGCTTCATGGGCTCCGGTCTTGTACTTCTCGATATAGGCGCGCATCTTTTCCTTCAGCAGCGCCTCCGGAGACAGGGCGCGCACTATCCGTTTTGCACCGTCGACTCTCAGGTACTCTACGGCTACGCCATCCCGGCTTTCGAACGTTATGTCAAGCTTGCCCGTCGTGTCGTTGCCCCTGAAGATCACGTGGAGCGTCTTCGTTTCCTTGTTGTATTTCTCCTCCCTGATCGGATAACCCCTGTCTGTCAGCAACTTGTGCATCTCCTTCTGGAAAGCGCTCTCCTTCGAAGGAGTCATGTTGCTATAAAAATCAACGTCTCTCGAAAACCGATTTCCGCCGTAGCAGCGCCACACTGCGGTGCCGCCATGCATTACAAAACCATTGTAGCGCTTTAGCAATAGGTCTACTACCTCATCCTCTACGACCGCCCCCTTCAGCTGGGCCTCGTTTGCAATCTCCATTGTGACTACCTATTGATAACATTTATGTTATCATTAAGCATTTATGCCTTTCCAAATAGCAATGCCGTGCCTGCGAAGAAGCTCCCACAGCGCCATGCGCCTAATGTTCTGGAAATGCTTTTAACCCTGCGCCGGCCTAAGCCATTGTAGTTTTCATGCGCTCCGTTCCTCTCGGAAAAACAGGCGAGAAACTGCCCGCGATAGGCATCGGCACCTGGAAGCTGGGCGTGGACGAAGGCGAGGAGGTCGCAGCGCTAAAGGAGGGCATACGGCGCGGCATGCGTTTTGTAGATACCGCCGAGGTGTACGGCACGGAGCCGCTCGTATCGAGGGCTATACGGGGCGAGGATGGGGTCTTCGTAGCTACGAAGGTATGGCCCACTCATCTGAGGTACAAGGACGTGATACGGGCATGCAACGCAAGCCTGAAGAGGTTGGGCGTGAGGCAGATTGACCTCTACCAGGTGCATTGGCCCAACCCGAAGGTGCCGATACGCGAGACTATGTCTGCGATGGAGCGCCTTGTCAAAGAGGGCAAGATACGCCACATAGGCGTGAGCAATTTCTCGGTCAAGGAGTTCACGGAGGCGCAGTCGGTCATGAGGTCCAACGAGATCGTGAGCAATCAGGTAGAATACAATCTGCTCGTCAGGAACGTGGAAAAAGATCTTTCCGGATTCTATAAGAAGGAGGGGGTGACGGTAATCGCGTACAGCCCGCTGGCGCGCGGCCTACTTTTCGACAACAAGTATTCTGAGCTTGTCCATCTGCTCGAGTCTATTGGCAGAAAGCACCGGAAGAGTGCTGCGCAGGCGGCCCTCAACTGGCTGATATCGAAAGGCGGCGTAGCTGCGATACCCAAGGCGAGCAGACGGAGCCACGCAATCGAGAACGCTGGCGC
>CAYNNI010000079.1:0-11125 GCA_964398805.1 Microcaldota archaeon
TCTTTACGGATATTGAAGGCGATGTGTTCTCCATGAAATCGTTGCGGAGAGGCCAGGTCTGACCTTTAGGAGGCAGAACAATCGATAATAACTCCCAATGTATTAAATACCAGCGCTTACCTTAGGGGCAGTGACATCGCATGGAAGGCAGGCGTCACAAGCCGGCGGGAAAGGACGGCAGCGCAATACTCGGCAGGATGAACAGGATCCAGACCTGGGCATTCCCCAGCGCATTCCTCGCCTCGCTCTCCCTGGGGCTGCACCTGCAGGTCGCGTACACGTTCACTGCGGAGAGTTACCCGACCAGGGCCAGGGCGTCGGGATTTGCGCTCAGCGATGGCGTGGGCCACCTCGGCGGCGCGGCCGGCGCCCTGGCGCTCCCGGCGCTCGTAGGCTCGCTGGGATTCGGAGCGGGATTTGCCCTTATCGGGGCAACAGGACTGGCCGCGGGTCTTATCGCCCTTGCAGGACCCAAGAGCTCGAGACTGACGCTGGAGCAGATATCGAGATGGGCTTGGGCCGCGATGCGCGCTGTTCGGGCTTGAAGAACGGGAACGGAGCCTCGAGGTTTATTATCCTGAGGTATATGAGCGACTTCTCTGCCGTGCCGCGGCAGAACTCGACAGAATCGTTCTGGTAGTTGTACCGCAGGTAGCTGAACCTCTCCTGCGAATCCGCGATCGCGTACGCGAACGTCTTCGAGGCGCCGTCGCGGAATAGCGAGAACGTGCCCAGTATCTGGCGCGACCTGTACGGAAACGCGTACAGATTGACCGCGTCCGTCCTGCCGGAGGTGTCGCTTATCACAGCCTTTGCAAGCTGCGCCACGCCTTTCACCTCGACCAGGTTCGTGTGGTCGGCCAGCCTGCTGCGCGAGGAGTACAGGCTTTTTGAGAGCTCGAGCACAGGTATCCTGTAGCTCTTGTAGTCCTCGGGAAGCGCGCGCGCGTAGTTTCTGAATTCGCACTGTTCCTGTTCCGCATTGGGGTTGTACGTGAGCATGTCCCCCTTGGAATCGACGTCGAAGCAGTATATGAGGCGCGTGTCTTCCAGGCGCTCGCCCACCGCGAACAGCCGGTATTTCCCGCCTTGCCTTATCGCGTTGATGTGCGATGCGCCGGAGCCCAGGCTGCATGATCCGCGCGCAAGGTCCATTAGCGAGCTCACCTTTATGAAATAGCCGTATGTCTTCTGGCCCTTTTTGCGCGCTTTCACCATGAGGCCACCAAATCAGCTCGAGGGCGCGTACGCGTGCCTTAGCAGGCTGAGCAGGTACATGACCGCGTATGCCGGCTCGTATATTACCGGGAAGGCGATCGCGCCCTGCCCCAGCGCCTCGTAATCGTTCAGCAGGCCTGCACCGACCCGCAAAGTGACATTAGTTTCCTTGAATACGCGCGGGCTCGAGAGCGAGCTCACGCGCAGCCTCAGGTCGTATACTCCGGGCTCGCTCTCATAAACGCTGTAGACGAACTGCTGCGCCGTGCGGTGCAGCGCTATGACGGTCTGGTTGAGGCTCGCGCCCGGAAGGTCCTGCGCGGATATCACGAACGGGCTGTCGGAAACGCCGGTGTTGTTTATCTGCACGTATATTCTTGCGGGAGCGCCAGGGGCTGCGCTTATCTGCGCGGGATGCACTTCCAGGCGGAATACGTCAGGAGTGACGTTGACGTACGCCCTGAAGCCCACGCTGCCGATCCTGGAGTAGTTCCCGACGTTTATCGCGGTCAGGCCGAACACATAAGTGCCGTTACCCGCATCGGGCGAGACCGTTATCTTCGTGGACAAGACTGGATTGTAGAGCGATGAGTTCTGCGCAAGCCAGCCTTGTGGAATTCCGTTGGCGACCAGCCTGTTCCAGCCGAGGTTCAGCATGCTGCCCGTGGCGTTCGTGGTGGCCGCGGATATCGTAACATAGAAGGTCTGGCCGGGCCCCACCTTGCCCAGATATATGCTGCCGTTCTCCCTGACGGTGGCGTTGTAAGGCTCTATGATGCTGACGTAGGAGGCTTGAGCGAATGCCAGGGAGAGCAGCAACGCCAGGGCGCCGGCGCATAGCATGGCACGCATGAAATACGGAGTGTATTCTTTGGTTAGATATAAATAGATTCACAGCGAGTCGTATATCCACAACATCCTCGGGTATTGCATGGAAAAAGAAAGGAGAAAGAAGCTCGCGCTCGTCCTCGGCTCGCTTTTCGTTGCGGTGATCTTCCTTTCATCGTACGCGTCGTTCGGGGGAGGCGGGAGCACTACAACGACAACGACGACAAAGCCTCCGACGCCATTCGCGGCGGGCGAGGCGGTTGCCAGGGTGACCGGGTATGGCAGCCGCGCATATGTGACGCTTGCCGACAACGCCAGCGCCTCAACACTCAATTCCACACTGTCGAAGCTGGAGGATAACGGTTCGATAAGCAACTTCCTATTTGTAGGCGGGGGTTACCAGATCGTGCTTTCGGAGATAGACGCCTACTCTCTGCAGCAGCTCATCAGGAACACGCCCGAAGGCGGCCCTCTCGCTCTCGCGAATGTGACAGCCACGGCTTATCTTATGCTGCCCGCGAACGGCGTGCTCTACGTAGGCGGGATGCCGGTGAACGTCAAGTTCGCAAAAAGAAACTATTCCATAAGCCTGACGGATCTCAGGCCGATAGGCGCAAATCTGAGCGTGTCAATATCCGCGCTGGTCACAGCGAATGGCAGCATTTACAACGACCAGATAAGGATCAATTATACGTCGTGATGCGTTGCCCCTGGACGATAGCGCTAAGGAGGTAATCCGGAAGTACGCGATAAAGAACGCGATGGACTACGGAAAGGCGAGCGAGGCGAGCGTGCTCGGCAAGGCGCTGTCAAGGATACCCGGCGCGAAATCTGTGCTCGGTGAGATAAGGAGCGAGGTGTCAAAAGCGGTCGACGAGGTCAACGGCCTCGCCGCAGCGGAGCTGGAGAGGGAGTACGCGAGATACCGCACGGAATTCGAGGCTGAGCGGGAGGCGAAGACGAGCGCGACGGCGGCGCCCAGAATGGAGCTTGCCGGCGCGGTAAAGGGAAACTTCGCCACGAGGTACGCGCCAGCTCCGAACGGGTACATGCACGTGGGCCATGCGAAGTCCGTATTCCTCGCGAAGGAGTTCGCAAGGATGTACGAGGGGAGGTGCTTCCTGTACTTCGACGACACCAATCCCGAGAAGGACAAGCAGGAGTATGTCGACGCGATAAAGCGGGACCTGTCCTGGCTGGGCGCGGCCTTTGATGGGGAATACTACGCCAGCGACTCGATGGACTTCATCTACGACTGCAGCCGCAAGCTGCTGCTGGCTGGCAGGGCCTACATCTGCAGATGCGCACAGGAGGAGATAAAGCGGAACCGGATTGCGGGCAAGGAGTGCGCGGACAGGAGCGCGCCCTACGACGCCAACCTGTTCGAGGAGCTGGTGCGCGGCGATCACGTGGAGAGCTACGCGGTGGTGCGGTTCAAGGGAGACATGCACTCCGACAACACAGCGCTGCGCGACCCGACAATAATGCGCATAAAGAAGCGCGCGCACTACCGGCAGGGCGCAAAATACGCGCTGTGGCCGACATACGACCTCAATACGCCGATAAACGACTCGATACACGGAGTGACCGACGCGCTCAGGAGCAAGGAGTACGAGCTGCGGGACGCGCTGGACCTCGAGATACTCGGCGCGCTGGGGCTCAGGAAGCCCAGGATACACTCGCACGCAAGGCTTGCGATAAGGAACAACATAACCCACAAGCGCGAGCTCAACCGGCTCATAAGGGAGGGCGAGCTCCTTGGCTGGGACGACCCGCGGCTTGTGACCATCGCGGCGCTGAGGAACAGGGGCGTCCAGCCCGCGGCGATAAGGGAATTCGTCCTGAGCGCAGGCATGAGCAAGGCGGACAGCTCCGTTGACATATCCGCGCTCCTCGCAATCAATAAGAGGTACATAGACCCAATCGCGAAAAGGCTGTATTATGTCCATGAGCCCGTAAGGCTGCATGTAGAGGGCATATCCGGGAGGAAAGTTGAGATCCCCCTGCATCCGTCGGGAGAGCTCGGCTCCAGGAGCTACAATGTGGGCGATGCCTTCTACATAAGCGGCGATGATGCGAAGGGCCTCAAAGCGGGGGACCGCATCAGGTTGAAAGGACTATGCGACATCGCAGTAGCGGGCACGGGAGACAGCATCGAGGCGGGGCTTTCCCCAGACAGCAGCCCCGGCAGGATCGTGCAATGGGTGACCGAAAGCGACCGCATTGACTGCAAGGTGATAATCCCGGAGGCGCCTCTCGGAGACGACGGCAATTTCAAGCCGGACAGCCTGAAGGTCAGCAGCGGCTATGTGGAGAGCTATGCTTCCAGCCTCAAGGACGGGGATGTGGTGCAGCTTGAGAGATTCGGGTTCTGCATCGTGCACGACATAGCCAAGATGGAGTTTGTTTTCACTTCTAAATGAGCTCCGATTCGCGCATCTCCTTGACGAGCGCGGGTATGCTGGCGCTGCCGGACACTCCGCTCAGCGAATCAAGTAGCCTCTTCGCATCGGCATACCTTCCTTGCTTGAACATTGAAAGCCCGGCGTAGAAGAACGCGTTCACGGGGGCGTCGTCGCTACTGATCAGCGCGTCAGCGTGCTTCCCTGCTTGGGCGTAGTTGCCGAGTTGAGTTTCGAGCAGCATAGCGGCGTAATTGTACAGCGTTGAGTTGCCGAGCTTTCCGATTGAATTGACGCTTTCCTGCGCGCCCTTAAGGTCGCCGAGCTTCAGACGCACAAGAGCGAGCGAGTAGAGGTTGCTCAGCGACGCGTCGCCCTTGGACACGTAGTCCGCTAGCATGTAGGCCGATTTCGCAAGAAGCCTCTTTGCCTCAGACGCAAGGCCTAGCGCCTGCTCGCGCAGCGCTGTGTTGTCCTCCATGAACCCTGGCTTTTCATAGCCGATATTTCCGTTTTCATCATTCGAGTACTTTATGTACGCGAGAGACTCCGCATACAGATACAGCGGGTCCTTCCTTTCCTGGAAGATCTTTTCGTATTCGGCGATTGCGGCCGTGTAATCCTTCTTCCCTAGCGCCACGCTTATGACGCCGAGGCTCTCGACCAGCGTCGGGTCCCTGCTCGACAGCAATGCCTTGTCATAGCGGGTTATGCTCTCGCAGTTAGAGCATATGCACAGGTCGCTTTGCGCGGTGGTCTCGGCGCCGCAGTACATGCAGACCATCCTGTGGTACGATTTGGAGAGACGCTCCAGGCGTTTTGCGTACTGGCGTAGTTCCATGCGTCATCTGCCCTCGGCCAGGACGAACAGCGCAATCTTCTTTATGTTCTCAGGCGCGCCTTCCAGACGCGCAAGCTGCGCAGCGTTAAACCAGCCTACGTCGTCGCTTTCTTTGCTTCTTGAGACCGCTGTGCCGTCCACAGTACCCAGGTGATATATGTTATAATGGTCGTGATCCCCCACGCTATGCAGGTTGACGTGGAAAGGCACCGGCTCCCTTTCGATTATGTCGGGAGTCGCCTCTATCGGGCCGTAATCCGCAAACGAAAAGTTCAAGCCTGTTTCTTCCTTTATCTCGCGTATCGTGGCTTTGTCCGGAGTTTCACCTGGCTCTATGTGCCCCCCCGGAAACAGCCATTTCTTCAATTTGGCGTGAAAAACCAGCAGCACCTTCTTATCACGGACTATGCAAGCGCAGACAGCCACGTCTATCCTGCCGACCATGCAGTCACCTGTATACCTGAAGGGAGAGCGCGTTTATAGCTTTTTCAGCACCGCGAACATGTGCATGCTGTCATAGGGCTCCAAGCTTACAGTCTCCTCATCTCGAATGTGCCCTTGAGCTTGCCGAGTTCGTCCTTGAATACCTCCTCGGGCTTCTTCACTATGCTGATGCTTTGGGATTTTATCACAAAGTAGGCGTAGCCTTTGCTCTTCAAGAATCTGCTGTTCTTCAGCAATATCTCTGCCTGGTCCCTCGCGGATACGTCCTGGTATATAATGTCGCACGCCTCGACTATGTCAGAGTAGCTCTCCGCGTTTCTTGCGTCTGCGAGTATGGGCAGCATGTTCGCCCTGGACTCGCACACCTTGATGAGCTGGCGCATGCTTCTCTCAGATATCTCGACTGCATATACTTTTCCACCTTTTCCCACAATGTCGCTTACGTGGCTTGACGTCGTCCCTGTGGAGGCGCCCAAATACAGCACTGCTTCCCTGCCTGAATTCGAAGCTGCTCAGGCCATTGAGTATCGCGCCCGTGTTGCCGTTTCCGCCGTAGTCGAGAGCATCGCCGTTGAGGGGCCACCACCCCACAAGATTGATCAGCCTTGTCGGGGCGCCGCCTATGCCCTCAGAGTAAAGGCCCTGGATCTCGCTTGCGGAGAGCGAGGTGTTGTAGATCTGGACGTTCGCGGTGCTACTGCTGAAATATCCGTCTCCGCCGGCGCCAATCTTTATGCCCGTTGTGATTATCGTATTTGTACCGGGCACAGTGTTTGCAGATACTGCCCCGTTGATGTAAATGGCCTTGACATTGTTGCTCGAGTCGAACGTTGCCACTATGTGAGACCATTTTCTTAGACTGATGGGGGAGCTAGAAATGACCTGCGATCCCCCCAAGCACTGAATTGCAAATTCTACCAGTCCGCTGGTCAGCACTTGGACAAAATAGCCACTCTGCGTACACCCTTGGTCTAGCACGTTCGCGTCGGCACCGGTGCCGAAACTGGTGGGATACACCAATAAGCTGAACGTTAAGCTTCTGGACAGGGCAGGAAGGGAACTCGCATAAACGCGGCTGCCCGCGCCGTTGAACTGCGCGACGTACTGCGGAAGCTGGCCTGTGCAGACCCCGGCAAGGTTGATGTATGACGTGCTTCCGGGACCGTAGGGCCTCACGACCTGGCACTGGTCGGGCCGCGCCCTTGGCGAAGTTATTCCGCTGAAAACTCCTAGCTTGAACAGCGCGGCGAGGACCACGGAGATTATCAGTATGGCCCAGCCGTAGGCCATGGGGTACTCCATCGCGGACTGGGATTCTCGTGTGGAAATCACAGGCTGACGTGGGGGGGGCGACTCGGCGCCATCTAACTCGTAGAAACTGACAGACGCATCTTATTAATCCTGTCGCCTTCTGAGGCTCGCATGTGGCATCTGCCGCTGCTCTGCGACTAATCGCGCAGGATTCTGTCTGTGCGTTCAAGCCCACACATATGCCATGCCGTAATCCAGGAGCCTCTTCACGACTCCCTCCAGGTACAGGGTCTTTTCCTCTGCGCTCTGGCTTGCGTCTGCGGCCGCTCCCTGCTCTTCCTCGAGAGCCTGCATCGCGTCCTCGTCGAACAGGTCCCTGGGCACCCTCAGCCTCATGGCGAGGTAGCCTATCGACGCGCCTTGCGGCGCTTCCTTGCCGGTGTGCCGCACGAACAGCGCCTTCAGGACCTTCGCCGTCGCCTCGGAATAGAGCAGCATGGCTATGGTGAACTCATTCGCCTTCTTGTAGCGCTTCGCCAGTTCAAAATCCTGCGACGCGCCTACCACCAACTCCTCCACCGCTCCCATACCTACCCGCCTCACTATACAAGCTCCAACTTAAATAGCTTCTCTGTCAATACGTTAATTGCAATCAACGGGAGTGTATTTCGGTAACCCGGCGAGGCTCATGTCCGATGGCACCTTGATAGGCAGGTTGCTGGCGGAGCTGATTCCCGTCGCCAGCAGCGCAGTAAGCGATGACGAGCTCTCCCGGCAATTCTCTGACATAATAGCGAGCACGTTCGGAATAGACCGCGTCAGCCTCGACGGGATGCGCGAGGACCGCTCGCCCGCAAGTTCCATGGAGGGCTACCTGCTCAACACGCGGAAGCCCTATGTGGACAACCAGTTGAGCGACTTCTCCTCCTTCCCGGAGCTCATAGACTACAGGAACGAGGGCTTCAAAAGCTGCGCGCTCATGCCGGTTATAGTCAGCGGCAGGCTCATCGCCGTGCTGCGCATGCTCTCGAACGCGGAGAACAGGTTTGATGAGGGGCTGATGAGCAGCGTCTCCTTCGGCGCATACCTCGTCGGATTCGCGCTGATGTACAGGCGCGAGAACAGTAGGAACCTAGGCATCGCGAACTACTTCAACGGCGCGTTCAACAGCACAGTACCGCAGGTAATCGTCTCCAGCAACGGCACAATAGTCAAGTCGAACGCTGGCGCGATAAAGCTATTCGAGCCCCGCGGCGCAGACGCGACGCGCAGCATCGGGATGGACTTCGACCAGCTCTGCGCGTTGGCGGGCAAGAGCGCGAAGGTCCAGCAGGGGAAGAGGATCTACAGCGTAAGCGCGAGCAAGATAAGCGACAGGCTGGTGCATGTGGCGTTGCAGGACGTTACCGATCTCGAGAAACTGGGCGCGGTGGTAGCCGCGATGGGGGGCAGCGCCCAGATGGGCGCGGTCTTCCTTGACGCGGAGCTGAACGTGGCCGCTGCCACAGACGCCTTCCTTGGAGTGGCGGGCTACCCGGAGGAGATGCTCCAGGGCAAGAGCCTCATGAGCCTGATAAAGGAGGGCTCGCGGCAGGAGCTGAAGCAGGCCATGGCGTCGAAGGGCGCAAAGCCGCTGCAGGGTTTCATCGAAGTGGTGGGTGCCAGCGGCGCGTCGACGCACCTGAGATACACGCTCGCGGGCTACGCCCTTGGGTATGTGATGGTATTCCACAACGCACAGGCAGAAAGCCGCATCGACGCGGTGAACGCCGCGCTCGCGGACTTCGTGAGCAACACCTCAGAGCTCGTGATGACGGTCGACGCGCTGGGGTACATACGCGAGTGCAACATGCCCGTCGAGGAGATGCTGCGCTACTCAAGGAGCGAGCTGATAGGCAGGGATGTCAAGAGCGTATACGCCGAGCCTGCGCTCTTCGAGCGCGACGTCAAGTACGTGATAGCGGGCACCAAGGTGGACAACTCATACGTGGACTTCATAGCGAAGGACAACGGCAGGATAGCCACCGCGTGCTCGATGCGCATAGTCAGGGACATGGAAGGAAATGCAAGCTACGTGATTGTGGCGAAGGAGCTCGAGACGAAGAGGCGCCTGGAGGACCAGGACGACAGGATAAAGGAGCTCGAGAGCGACGCGAAGAAGATAAAGGCCGACAGCGACCTGAAATCGCAGTTCATATACAACATAACACACGAGCTCAAGACGCCGCTCACAAACATAAAGGGCTTCTCCTCGCTGCTCTACAATGGAGAGTTCGGCGCGCTGAACGAGGACCAGAAGAACTACGTGTCCACGATCAACCAGGAATCGGACAGGCTGATGCTCATCATACAGCAGGTTCTCGACGCGACAAAGCTCGAGGCGAAGAAGGTGAAGCTCGAGACCAAGGAGGTCGACCTCGCCGAGCTTGCGAACGGACACAGCATAGGCGCGCTCAGGGAAGCCGCGCAGAACAAGGGCCTCGCGTTCTCGTGGACCGTAGCCTACGACGTGCCAAAGATAGTCGCGGACCCGAACAGGCTGATACAGGTGTTCGTCAACCTCATAGGCAACTCCGTCAAGTTCACCGAGCAAGGCAGCATAGCGGTGAAGGCCTTCAAGAAGAGCAGGCGGCGCATAGAGTGCGACGTCATCGACACCGGCATTGGAATAAGCGACGACGACAGGCGCAAGATATTCAGGAAGTTCTACGAGGCGCCGAAGAAGGGCCTCATAAAGCAGGACGGCGCGGGCACCGGCCTGGGCTTGTCGATAACTAAGGAGATAATCAAGCTCCATGGCGGCAAGATAGGCTTCGAATCGCAGCTAGGGAAGGGCAGCAAGTTCTGGTTCATCCTGCCTGTGAAGCCGGAGGCGAAGAGGAAAGGCGCAGATCAGGCAATGTAGGCCCCGCAGGCATTGCCTGCGTTAGCCGAGCGCCTGTAGCCGTTGAGCAGAGTCGTGTAGTTGAATCCCTGGAATACGCCGCCGAATCCTACGGTCGACACCGTGTTCGAGTTTATGTTTATTCCGATGGTCAGCGCCGCGGAACTGTTAAAGAACGGGTCGCGCGTCCTGGTGGAGTATACGACCGCGTATGTCCCTGTGCCCGCGACTGAGATGTTCATGTAGAGCGCATAGGGCACCTCCTTGCTCAAGTTCGCGTACGTGTTCGGCCCAGTCGGCTGGATTCCCTTCTGGCTGAAGTATGTGCTATTGTACAGCGCCGGCGTGCAGCTCAGCGTGTTCGCGTAGAGGCTGCTGTAGTTAAGCATTAGCGGGTAATAGACGGTCTTCTGGAGCACATCAAGGACCATCGCCCTGGTAGTGTTGGTCGAGCTCACGGTGGTCGATGCTGTGCTCGTGCTCTGCACGGTCGTGACAGTGACGCTGGTCGTGCTGACGTTGGCCGCACGGGCGTGCGGGCCCGGCTGCAGGCTCGGAAGCGCAGATTGAGCGACGGAGATGTACGCGCTGTCGGGCAGTATCCCGAGGCTTGTGCGTATCGGGTCTATGGTAAGGGTGACCGCATTGCTGCCGATCCCGTCGAGCTGGAGATCGATGTTGGCGTAGGCGCCGCCCACGTTGACCTTAGTCGATTGCGCGAGATAGATCGTCACGTTGAGCAGCGGGTTCATGAACGCGGGGAGTCTGCCGATGTAGACGTATGCGACATTCCTGCTCGGCGCCGCGCTGGCCAGCGCGACAGCGTAAGTGTAGTTGCCTATCCTGAATGCACTTGCAGACCTGGTGATGTTTATCGTTGTCGCGCTGCTTATCGAAATGGCGCCGCCGGTGTTGAGCAGGAGAAACGCCGACGTGGCGAGAATGATGGCCACGGCCGAGGCAGCCGCGAGCCGCGGAGTCGATATCGCCCTCTTGTTCTGAACGAAGTAGCCCCTGAACTCAATCAAAGCAACCCTTACCATATTATCATCAAGCTTTGTGACATGCTCCCACCCCTGAAGGGCGTGGACTTCCCGCTTCAAAGAATACCTGGTGGATTCTCGGACAGGCTTGCATTCGGGAGTGCCCCTCCCATTCCACATCCGCACACGACCAATTCGGCTTTACGTTCACTGGCACATGCGGACATCCGTTTATACGAGGTTTCATGGAGCCTATCAGGTTTGTGGTTGATAC
>CAYNNI010000080.1:0-1889 GCA_964398805.1 Microcaldota archaeon
GGTGTTGCTGTGCGATCTGGGGGAAGCCCTGCAAAATGGATGCTTGTAGTTTGTTCTCTTTGAAATTTCTTAAAGACCAGTTGGACATCATCCGGAAGGTCGAATCCGAAGATCTTTCGTGTCCAGAGGCTTGCCTTTTTCTCATACATTTTTATATCTTCCAGCAGATAACCTGTGGCTTTCTCGAATGCCCTGCCATCAGAGTTCTCTAAGGGAAGATTTAAGGTGTCGAGCATTCGCACTAACTTGACATACCTGCCCTGCTCTAAGGCCGCAGGGATGTTAGCATCGCAGAAAGCCAACCACAGCGTTTCGAGGGACTTATCCGGCTCCCGCTTCTGTATCTCGGCGTAAATGTCATAGGCGAGGCGCTGCCGGTCGCTGAAGAAATACGGGTCAAAGTAATTCATAATCGATTCTTTGGGTCCGAACGCATCCCATACGAGCGCCAGCTTCCTTATGTAAGAATTGGTACTAAGTATAACCCTCACGCAATCGCACCCGCGACCTTGCTCTTGGCTGTGCTGCCAAGCCTTAACAGGTTCTCGGCGCTGCACCCGAGGACGCTTTCACTCGCGCATGATGAGCGACATCAGCATCTCCTCGCCCAACACCTTCTCCGCCAGCAGCATAAGTTCGTGCATCATCTCGATGTATGTAAGTCCCGTGTCTTTGTGGCGCACTGCCAGCTCCTTGTCTATGTCGTCAAGGAGCCTCTCCAGAGCCACGCCCGTTTCCTTTATCTGCGGATACCTCTTCTCGTAGTCTGGCTTCAGCCTGTAGAGCTCCTGGTCCGTTACGCACCTGCCCTCTTTTTCGCTCATGAATCTGCCAAGCGCATACTCAAAATACGAAGGCATTATGCGCATGATCTTGTAGCTGCCTTCGGCGGGGGCGGCGCGCCGGAACATCTCGGCAACCTGCTCGCGGTTCCCCCTGTCAAACTGCGAGCGATACTGCATGGCGGCTTGGTATGCGTCCATGAACGCCCTCTTGGAGCGCACATACGCCCCTTGCAGCCCTGCCGTGTCGAACGTGCATATTGCCGCAGCCATCGCCAGCGCGTTTTCCTTTGCATTGGTGTCCTTGTTGATTGCTACAACGGCATCTAAGTACATCACGCCCAGCACCATGTCCCTATTGGCGACGAGGGCGAGCCCCTCGCCGAAGCCTTCCGTGGCTGAAAGCACCCTGGAGATATTCTGCGCAAACTCGCCGTTTCCGATATCGCAATAAACTATTGCGAAATTCCCTGCCGGCCTCGCCACGAGGTTGTGCTTGCCGACCCTGAACGCCCTGAGCCCGTCCAGGCTCTTGTCGAGCCATGAATAGCTCTCGGTGCCGCGGTCCAGCACCTCCCTGCCATCCGCAAGGATGCTCATCTTATCCGTGTCCATCTCAATCTCCTTGCAGCCATCGAATACAATCTCCAGGCGCTTGATTCCCGTGAAGTAGGGTATGCCCTTCTCCCTCGCGAGTATGCTCTCGTGCGAGAGCATTCCGCCGATCTCGGTTATCAGGCCCTTAAGGTGCCTGTTCTCTATGAGTCTGCCGAAGTCCGACATCTCTATGTAATGTGCGATGAGCACCACGTCGCGGTCCGGCACGTCAACGCTGAACCATGCCGCGGCCTTCGCCCTGCCCGGGCTCACCGGAAGTACGCTTCCGGAGATCTTCAGCGTCGGAGCCTCGACAGGCTTGGTTATGGGGCGCGACTGAAGAACGAAGAGCCTGCCTGCATCTATGCACCATTCTATGTCTTGCGGGCCCCCAAACGCATCCATGACCTTCTTTGCCATGTCTTCAATCTCTCCCACCTCGCAGGCGATGAGCTTGCGCTTCGTGCCTACCATCTCGGGAATCGCGGTTTCCGACCTTCCGTCTGTGCT
>CAYNNI010000081.1:0-2182 GCA_964398805.1 Microcaldota archaeon
TGTTAATGGCGCATTAGTGAGCAATTCGGCATATACCGGCGCGATAAGGACTTCAGGATGCCTCTCACCATAGGAACAAGTTGGATTACCGGATACATAGAGTGTTATTATAAGGGTCTCATCGCGAACGTCCAGATATACAACACCTCGCTCTCTACAAGCGAGATTCAAGGCATATATGCGGAGGGCATCGGGGGCTCCTGGACTCCTCCAGAACCTCGTGGGATGGCGACCCCTAAACGGCGACGCAAAAGGCTACAGCGGGAACAACAACGGCGTTCCCACCAGCGTTACGTATTCGAGTAGCTGGAGCAGCAGGTATGTGCTGCACTGATGGCAAGATTTGACATTCTCGGGGCCCCGTTGCCGTTTGTGCTAAGTATTAAGGTTTTTGCATGCAAAGCGGAATGGGATATGATGGTGGGGGCTCGCGGTAGGCGGGGCGTGGCTGCACAGGCAAGGATGCGCAGCATGCTGAAGAGCAAGATACACCGCGCCACGGTGACAGATGCCAACGTGGAGTATGAAGGCAGCATTGCCCTGGACAAGGCGCTGATGGACGCCGCGGACATCCTGCCTTACGAGATGGTGCACGTCCTGGACGTGAGCAACGGAGTGCGCATACAGACCTATGCGATTGCAGGCAGGAGAGGCTCCGGCACTGTCTGCGTGAACGGTGCCGCTGCGAGGCTCATAAGCCCGGGCAATGTGGTGATAGTGCTGGCGTATGCCGACGTTCCGGAGGAGGATGCGCGCAAGGTGACGCCGAGGGTGGTGTACGTGGACCGGCGCAACATGGTGCAGAAGAGGGGCTTGCATAAAACGTTTAAATAGCTACCATTCCATAACACTAGCATGATTGGCAGGGAGAGCAAGCAGACTAGGCTTGCCGCGCTGTACGAAGTCGTAGACATACTGGAGGAGCGCAAGAAGGGCAGGGAGCTTACTTACGAGCAGCAGATAGCGCTCGAGCACGCCAAGAAGCTGGCGAAGGGCACGGAGCAGAGCAAGAAGGCCAGGAACGAACTCGAGAAGCTGGGGAGCCTCAGCGAGAAGTCAGTCATAAAGATACTCGAGGTAATGCCGAAGGACGCGATGCTGCTCAGGCAGGTGCTCGCTCAGGAGGGCAAGGTCTTCAGCGAGGAGCAGATCGCTAAGATACTCGCGATTACGAAGGGGTAAGGGGGTTAGTGGCAGAAGTTGCGACAGGTGGGATAGATGGAGGAGCGAAGAGAGGACTATGCGTACGTGCTTGACTTTCTGCAGAGCGGAAAGGCGTTCACGCACAGGGCAGAGCCCATAACGCAGCTCCTCGGCGAGGCGATGTTCACCCTCCTGGAGGCTACGCCGAAGCCAGAGGCGACGCTCACCATAGGGGAGCGCGTCTACATAGGCAAGGACGAGCGCGACAAGATAATGCTGATAAAGTCGAGGATCGGCTACGAGGAGCTCACGCAGACCGCGAGGAACGAGCTCCCGAACATGGTAATGAGGATCATCAAGGCGGACGAGAAGCATTACGTGGACGTGTTCAACAACGCCGGCGCGCTGAACATAAGGCAGCATGCGCTAGAGCTGCTGCCAGGCATAGGCAAGAGGCACCTCGAGACCATACTCAAGGCCAGGGACGAGAAGAAGTTCGAGAGCTTCGAGGACATAAGCAAGCGCGTTCCGCTGCTGCAGGACCCTGCGAAGCTCATATCGGAGAGGGTGCTTGCTGAACTGCAGGGCAGCGAGCGCTTCTACATGTTCACCAAGCCTTACAGGCAGCGGTTCTGACAGCCTCTTTTTCCAGGTTCGGATTACACGGGCAGACCAGTTACATCAACGCAGGGGCAGGGGTTGGCTTAGACATTAATGATGCAATCACAATTGCAGCTTGAGTAAAGAGGTGCATAACAGGAGAATTCCAATACATTGAATACAGATGGTATTACTATCCTGGAAATAAAAGAGGCGGATATCTGTTTGAGATTCAAGCAGACAACACATCGAGAGCAGATTTTGGTTCGGATAATTATCAAGACTGGGTCGCCTCAGTATCTACGATTAACACAAACTGGCATTATGTAGTTGCTACAAGAAATGCCAATACTGGAAAATTATACATTGATGGCGTTCTTGATAGCACAAAACCAGGTATGGCTGCCTGGTACCTAGGGCCGGGTGCTAACTTTAAGAT
>CAYNNI010000082.1:0-2890 GCA_964398805.1 Microcaldota archaeon
ACCAACTGTCAGATATATGAGCTTCGCTGCGAGATAGTCCGGCGCTACGAACCCAGGTATAGGTGCGAGCTCTACGAAGTCCATGCCGAGCACGTTCTTGCCCTTCAGCACGGACGCGAGCAGCTCCTTCAGCTCGTAGTAGCTTAACCCATCGGGCTCGGGCGTGCCAACGCTGGGCATCTCCGAGGGGTCGAGCACGTCGAGGTCTATGGAGAGGTAGACGTTCTTCTTCGTGTTCCTAGCTATGAGCGCGGAGAGCTGGCTCACGCTCTTGCCGTGCATGTCCTTCCTGTAGAGTATGTCCTTGTACCTCCTCGCGCTCTCCTCGTCTATGCTTCTCACTCCTACGCTGTAGCAGCTCTTGCACAGCTCCCTTGCGCGGGCCATCACGCACACGTGCGAATAACGCGTGCCCATGAACTCCTGCCTGGAATCTGAGTGCGCGTCGAAGTGAAGCACGCTGAAATCTTTATGCATGCTGGAGAGCGCGGATATCGCGCCTAGCGACACTGTGTGCTCCCCGCCCAGCAGCAGCGGCACTTTTGAATCGCCGCATATTATCGCGACTTCCTTCGCTATCCTTTTGACCATGCTCTCCGGCGAGCTGTAATCCGGGGCCAGCTCCTCTGTCGTGAATACCTTTGCCTTCCTGCTTATGTCTGCGCCGAGCTCCTCGCTGTAAAGCTCGAGGTACCTGCTGGCCTCTATTATTGCCTGCGGGCCATTCCTTGCGCCCGCGTGGAACGACGTTGTAGAGTCGTAAGGCACGGGCACTGCGACTATCTTGGCTCCTTTGTAGTCTTGGTCCTCAAGGCCGAAGAGGTTGTAAGGCGGCATCGCGTTCAGGATTTTCATGGCATCACTTCTCCAACGAGCGGAAGATCTCGGAGTACGTACCGGATATGTTTGAGATGTAAAAATCTTTTAGGCCGGCCCTGTTCTTTATGTACTTGCCTTTGTCGCCGCTGTTCAGGATTCTCGCCGCCACGGTCGCTAGCTCGCTCTCCTTGGCAACAACGCACATGCCCCGGACCTCTTTGGGCACGGGGGAATAGCTCGGCAGCAGGACGGGAGTGCCGAGCGCTATGCTTTCCAGCGCGATCATGCTGAGGCCCTCCCTCTCGGACATGTGCAGAAGGAGCCCGGCCTCCTTGACCGCCCGGAAGAGGGCGCGCCTCCGGCTATCGCTGTAGGAGTGCCGCATCTCGATCACGCCGCCCAGCCCTAAACTGCGTATCATCGCCGCTATGCCCTGCCTTTCAGGGCCGTCGCCTATTATGATGGCGCGCAGGCCTTTTACCTTCCTGCGTATCTTGTCCACGGTAAGAATCCAGCGGTAAAGCCTCTTCTCCTTTATGAGGCGGCCCCAGAAGATTATGCTCCTGCTGCTCTTTCCGGCGCGTATGCCGGAGATGAACCTGTCGTCGAGCACAGGGGAGAACACCCTTATGCGCCTGCCGTCGACCCCTGCCGAGATGAGATTGCTCCTCGTGACGCTGGAGTTCGCGATGTAGGCGTCTGCCACTGTGAGGAACGTGGACGCGTATGAGTTGGCGAGCGTGCCCGGCAGGGCGCCCAGGTAGCGCGTCCAGTAGTCTTTGCCCCACACCTCGTGCACGTCGAGTATGAGCTTGCAGCCCCGGAGGGCGCAGTACAGCTTCAGGATCGGCAGGTGCAGCACCGGGAACTCGTTCGCTATCACAAAGTCGAATTTGTAAGGGAAGAGCTTGAAAAGGCTCGCGGAGAAGGCAAGCGCCTCCCTTATGGACCTGCGCTCGTGGCGGTAGAACCGCTTCTGCGTAACACGGTGAAACGCGTGGTACGTTATCCCCTCCCGCCTGAAGGTCCTGCGCATGCCAGGCCATTGCATCGAGAAGAAGTGCACCTCGTGAGACTTGGCAAGCTCCTTGGCTTCTGTGTGCTCGAGCACCTCTATTCCGCCGAAATGCCAGGGGTAAGCCGCGTCGGAAACGAATGCGATCCGCACGTTGACACCAGCAGAATAGCTTGAAACTCAAGCTATATTAATCTGCACGGGCTTACTCTAATCGGCGGTTCCTATGGAGAAGCTTAACGACTTCCTCTGGGAGATAGGCAAGGGGGAGCAGCAGGGCATGAACGTGCCTGTGCGCGTATATGCCAACGAGAAGCTGGTAGGCCTCATACAGCGCGACAGGACGCTGATGCAGGCCAAGAACTCCGCTTCGCTCCCGGGGATAGTGAAGAACATGCTGGTGATGCCAGACGGGCACGAGGGATATGGCTTCCCGGTGGGGGGCGTTGCGGCATTTGATGCAGACAACGGCATAATATCGCCTGGTGTCGTGGGTTTCGACATCAACTGCGGGGTCAGGCTGATAAGGACAAACATGACCGCAGATGACATTGGGCCGAGAATCCCGCAGCTTATGGACGGGCTCTTCAAGAGTGTGCCGAGCGGCGTTGGCAGCGAGATGAAGCTCGGATTCTCCAGCGCAGACCTGGACAGAGTGGCTGCAGAGGGCGCGGGATACGTTGTCGGGAAGGGCTATGGCTTCAAGGAGGATACTGAAAGGGTAGAGGAGAGCGGTTGCATGCCAGGCGCCGACCCGAAGAAGGTGAGCGGGCTTGCCAAGAGCCGCGGCGTGAAGCAGCTTGGAACGCTCGGCGCGGGGAACCACTTCCTTGAGGTGCAGAGGGTCGAGAAGGTGTTCGACGAGAAAGCGGCCAAGGCATTCGGACTGGAGGAGGGAAAGGTCATGGTCATGGTGCACAGCGGCTCCCGGGGCTATGGGCATCAGATATGCAGCGACTACCTTAGGATACTCACGGACTACCAGCGCAGGAACAACATTAGCCTGCCTGATCTTGAGCTCGCCTATGCGCGCATAGGCGAGCTCAAGATCAGGCA
>CAYNNI010000083.1:0-4393 GCA_964398805.1 Microcaldota archaeon
GCTTTATCACGGATGCGGCTACATGTTTCGCGAATTTCTTCGTGCGGCCATATTGTTGCACGACAACCCGCGCAACTGCATATACCTCTCGTATTTTATCTATTTGGTTCTCTATTTTCATGTTCTTGCCTGGACGCAGGAATTTACAGACGAAGAGAAAGAGAGCCTGCGTTCGGGTTCATGTTCGATAAGAAGGCTTAAAATTTGTCAGGTTCCTATAAGTCAAGTTAAGGATGCTGTTTTACCGAGTGACGCCGTGGATACCGCAGTTGTTATAGCCGGCGGGAAGGGCACGAGGCTCCTGCCCCTCACGCAGGCGGTGCCGAAGACGCTGGTCGAGGTGGGCGGAAAGCCGCTGCTCTACTGGATAATCCGCTGGCTGAAGTCCTACAATGTCAAGCACCTGGTGCTCGGCGTGGCCGAGAAGAAGGAGAAGATTTTCGAGTTCATGATAGACAACGACAATTTCGGCCTCGAGGTAGAATACAGCAGGGACACGCAGGGCGGCACCGCCCAGGCTTTCAGGCTCGCCATAGAGCGGCACGTGCGCGACGAGGACTTCATCGCCATGAACGGCGACGAGCTCTCGAACATGGACCTGCGCAAGATGGAGAAGTTCCACCTTTCCAAGAAGCCCGTAGTCACGATGGCGCTCACGCCGTTCAGGCCCAGGTTCGGCATCGCGAAGATAGAGGACAGCAAGGTCGTCGATTTCGAATACGGGAAGTCGCTCGACAGCGCCCTCGTAAGCATCGGAATCTACATGTTCAACAGGGGCATACTGGACTACCTGCCGGAGAGCGGCTCCATCGAGGACATCACGTTCAGGAAGCTGGCCCCGCAGGGGAAGATACTCGCGCACATGCTGCAGGCCGGCGAGGGCTGGGTGTCCATGAACACGCACAAGGAGATAGGCGAGGCGGAGGAGACGCTCCGGTCATGGCGCCTTCTAGATCCCGAGAAGCAGGGGCACGCATAGGTTTTTATATTTTCTACCGACATTATTACTTGCTGTTCGCAGCTATTTCTGCATAGAGAGTGCAGAAGCCTTACTGTAAGCTTTACGCTAAAATGGTGAACATCATGGCAGAAAAGCCTCACATGAATCTGGTCGTCATAGGTCACGTAGACCATGGCAAGTCAACTACAGTCGGAAGGCTGCTTTACGACATGGGCGTAATAACTGAGAGGGACATGGCCCATTACAAGGAGATAACGCAGCAGTTCAACAGGCCGACGTTCGAGTTCGCGTTCATGATGGACACGCTCAAGGAGGAGAGGGAGCGCGGAATCACGATAGACATCTCGCACAAGGAGTTCCAGACCACGAAGTACTATTTCACTATAATAGACGCTCCGGGCCACAAGGACTTCGTGAAGAACATGATAACCGGCGCGAGCCAGGCTGACGCTGCGCTGCTGGTCGTGGGCTCCGCGGAAGGGCTTCAGGCCCAGACAAGGGAGCACGCGATTCTGGCGTACGTGCTCGGCATACCTCAGATGATGGTTGGCATAAACAAGATGGACACCAACAACTACAGCAGGGAGAAGTACGAGGAGACAAAGAAGACGGTGTACGACCTGCTCAGGTCGCTCGGATTCAAGGTGGACACGATGAACTTCGTGCCCTACTCGGCGCTGCAGGGCGAAAACGTCTCGAAGAAGTCAGACAAGATGGCGTGGTACACCGGCCCGACGCTTCTTGAGGCGCTCGACATGTTCGTAGTGCCGAAGAAGCCCGTGGAGAAGCCGCTCCGCCTTCCAATACAGGACGTGTTCAGCATATCCGGCTTCGGCACAGTGCCGGTAGGCAGGGTCGAGACCGGCATAATGAAGCCCGGAGACAAGATTATATTCGAGCCCAGCGGAATAAAGACCGACGTAAAGAGCATAGAGATGCACCACAAACAACTGCAGCAGGCAGAGCCGGGCGACAACATCGGCTTCAACATCAAGGGCGTCGACAAGAAGGACATAAAGCGCGGGGATGTCGTAGGGCCCGAGAACAACCCGCCGACGGTCGTCACCGAGTTCACGGCGCAGGTGGTCATACTCAGGCACCCGAACGTCATAGCCAAGGGCTACACTCCTGTGTTCCACATACACACGATGCAGCTTGCGTGCACGTTCGCGGAGCTCCTCGAGAAGAAGGATCCGAAGACGCTCACTACCCTTGAGAAGAACCCCGAGACGCTCAAGACCGGCGACGTCGCCCTGGTCAAGATAAAGCCTACAAAGCCCATAGTCATCGAGAAGCACAGCGACTTCCCGCAGCTCGGGAAGTTCGCCATAAGGGACATGGGCGAGACCATAGGCGCGGGCATCGTCTTGGAAGTTGTCCCGAGAAAGTGATGCGTTGACGACAGCCATCATAAAGCTCGTGGGCACCGCCTACAAGGACATAGACAGCATCGCAAGCCAGATAAAGAGCATCGCTGGCACCACGGGCATAAAGATGCGCGGCCCGGTACCGCTTCCCACAAGGCACATCGCGCATACCACTCGGAAGACGCCCTGCGGCGACGGCAGCCATACCTACGAGAAGTGGGAGCTGCGCATACACAAGCGTCTGCTGATCATAGACGGGAGCGAGCAGGCGCTGCGCCAGATAATGCGCATCCACGTGCCCGACACGGTCAAGATAGAGATCAGCCTCGCCGGCTGATTCTTGCGCAACGTCAATAGACGCGCCTGCAGGCAAGCCTTAAAGACCTTCCGTACAGACACTACTTGGTGGAAACGTGAAACGCACCATTGGCCGCGGCAGACTCTACGAGAACAAAGGCATGAAGGTATTCGTAGCGTCTGGGTCTGGCGCAAATGGCTCTGGCTGTCCTACAGTGGCGATATTTACCAATAGCGTCAGATTTAGGGATGATTACTCTAGAGGTTTCAGATCTCGGAAGAAACTCGCAAGAAGCCTCTTTATCTGATTCCGCTTAAACAGACTCGTAAGAAACGCGGCTTCTTCGCACATAACCATACGCATTCTCCAGATACTCCTGCTGTGTCGAATACGCAACATCAAATCTTCGGTAGCATAATCTACCTACAAGCACATTGGTTGTTACCAAGGTGGAAGTGCGCACGCCGATATCTAGCGAATCTAGTTTTTCACTAACCTTCTCTAATTTACCATCTTCGAAAACCGGAAGCAAGTACACTATCCCGTCCATAGCAGTAGTGTCACTTACCAACACATACTTGTCCATGATCGCGCTTCCCTCCTCTATGATGTCCTC
Organism: Microcaldota archaeon; assembly: GCA_964398805.1. Lineage (GTDB taxonomy): Archaea > Micrarchaeota > Micrarchaeia > Micrarchaeales > Micrarchaeaceae > CAISDH01. The sequence goes on from CAYNNI010000083.1 coordinate 3,243, forward strand.
AAGCACCTCGGCATGCTTTCTTCTAAATTTCTCTTCGTCTAGAACCTCCTCAAATATTCCACTCATGTATCTGGGCTGCACTCCCGATAGGTGTACGGTTATTCTTCTCAACACACCCCTCTCTTTTAACCGGTAATATGCATGCTGTGATTGCCCCCTATGAAATCCACAGATTTCATCTATATGTGTAAAGTCTTCATTCTCCTCCATTAAGCGTTGATTATATGGCAAACACAGATGAATTGAGCAAGTATGAATACGAGAATGCCGAGGTGGTCTTTGACCCAATCACGCCGGGAGGGCATGCGCTCGCGGCAAGGTTTGCGGATCCCGACGTGCAGAGGCGCTACGAGGCGACACTCGCGAAGCCGCGCGGATTGCTGTCTCTGCTAAAGAAATTGCTTATCTGAATTCTACTACTTGGAACCCATACTTGTTGATGTCCTTCTTGGTGTAGAACTTCTGGTCGCGTGTCCTGGTGACGCCGGCTATCCTCTTCTCCAGCTTTCTCCCGGTGTACGCCCTTTTCTTGGGATCCCATTCCCTGAGGACCATCACGTCCCCCGGCCTGCACCTGAAGTCGGCAAGCCTGACCTCGAATCTTTCCCTTCCGGCCTTCGCGTTCCGGAAATACTGCGGCCACAGCTTCTTCTCTATCTTCATTTCCCCACTAGTATCTTGCATTCCTCTTTATGGCTATAATCCTTTCCATCAGCTCGCGCTCATCGTCGCTGAGCGTGCTCGCCAGCTCCCTCGACAGTGTCTTGTAGCTCGCCTCGCTCATGTCCGTGTAGAGGAGCTGCTTCTCGTGTATCTGCCTGCCGAACGTCGGCTCCTCCATCGATATCGCTATGCTGTCGCCCTTCTTCGCCCCCGGAACAGGTGCCTTCTCGTTCTGCATCTCGCGTATCCTGCCTACGAACACGCCCATCTCGTTCATGAGCCTGTAGCCCGGCTTTATCCTCCCCGCAAGCACCTGCACGCCGAATATGGCGGGATGTGATATCCTGAACGTGGTGCCAGGCACTATCTCAACTGCACCCGGGAACGTGACCTCGCTCTCGGCCTTCTCCAGCTTGTTTCTTCGCTTCTCGTCGACGAATGCCTTGTAGTCATCGAGGAGCTTGTATATTATGTTGCCGGCTATGACC